>SHMU01000072.1 GCA_008080765.1 Promethearchaeota archaeon
TAAGGATCAAAAAATAAGAAGAAAAAATGGGTTTAATTAATCTTACCAATTAAGGACGCAAAGCTTTCCATCAGAAAATAACTTAGCATATTCTGGCTTCTGTGAGAGCGCTTTTTGCCATGTACCATCATTATTCTTTATTTTCTCTCAGTATATAGGGATTTTTTTTCTGCAGAGTAATGATCGAATATCTTATAAAAAAAAAAGAGGTAATTAATAATAGAGATGAGTAGTTAGAAAATTTTCTTTGGTTGCTGAAGTCCTTATGTCTTAAAGTATTTAATTGACATTAAAATGTCGTCCCTAGTAATCTTTTTTCTTCCTGAATGCTTAGTTAGTCTTAATGCATCATTGGTGATCTTCTTGGCACTTTTTTCAAGCCAATTTACTAATTCATCTACAGCATCTCGGGCTACAATTTCTGCTCCATTATGCTTCATTAGACGTCTAATAGGACTCCAACTAATATAATCTGCTGCCATTTTTTTTATTCCTCCACTAATTTTTTAATTTTACTTGATTTACTTTTGTAAAATAGCTTCTTATGATAATATATATCTTACCTATATTTAAAGATTATGGTTGATGCATAATTTTGATGGAAAAAAAAGTAAAAAAGATCAATTTTTTTGTCGAGGATGCATTCTATGATCAAGCTGATACAAGATTGCACTTTTTTATCAAAATTTTGATTTCTCTAAATTATGAGTCAGAATACTATTATAACCTACTTTTTATGATTGTCAAATCATTTAAAATTCATTAAATAGATATGAATTAAAATTTCATTAAACTAAAACACGCTGGGCGACAGGTTATACAAAATGAACTACATAGTAATTTTTGAAATCTAATAATTCATTTTCGCCCAAAAAAGAAAATTATTCGTGTTTCTATTCCCACTTTGCGATTGTAGAATACTCTTTTATGGATACTTTTTTTCTCTAATTCTCATATATAATTTAATTATTTCAAAGATGAATATAGAAGAGCGAGAAAAACCTATGCTTCATCCTTTTTGAGAATTCCTTTAAAATTGTATTGAAGTAAGATAATCCATAACCTTTTTTTTTACAAAATTTTATCTAAAAATGATGAAGGAAGTATATCCCGGCATATTCTCTTTACGGGAAAAGGGAAGTTTTGGGGCAATTAAGCCTCCTGAAAATATTTATGTTTTAGCAGGAAGCAATGGTCTAATTTTTGATGCGGGATATGGGCATATCTGGACAATAAAACGGCTTATGAAAGAATTCCTCATGCTAAAACAAAAGTATCAAAAGCAAAGCTTACCCTTTGAAATAACTCGGGTTCTACCCAGTCATGTTCATCCAGACCACTTCAGTGGACTAAAACTTTTACGCAAATATTTAGGGGTAAACATTGTATTAACACAAAAGATGGCAGATATCATAAAACATAAAAGATCTTTTATCGCTTATTATGAATCCGAAAATCCTTTAAAAGAAGAATATCAAGCATATTCTGCGCGAAATCTGTGTAATGCATATTTGCGTAAATTCTTTTCTAGAATCTTCTTTAAAGGTATTTATGGATTGTCTTTTATTAACAAACCAGATGACATAATTGAGGAACCCTCAATAATTGATATCAACGGAGAGGAATGGGCTCTATTTTCCTCTCCGGGTCATTCAAGCGATCATATTTCGCTTTATAATAAAGAAAAGGGAATTCTATTTTCCGGTGATAATATTTTAAGAAGTATTACAACATGGTTAGGACCACCTAACTCAGATATAGAACAATATGTTGAGTCCATTAACACAATTCGGAATCTTCCTCATCTAAAACTTATTCTCCCCGCTCATGGAAGTCCAATTGAAAATCCATATGAACGAATACAACAAATTCTTATTCATAGAAAAGAAAGAACCGAACAAGTCTTGCAATTAATTCAAGATCATTCTAATAAAGGAATTTCTTCTAATTCAATCATTATGTCCCTTTACCCTACTGATGGCAAATTTAAACATGGAGTGGCTCGGGGCTGGGTTTCATTAACACTAAAAATGCTCACCTCTCAAGGGCTTATTAGCTCACGATTAATCAATAATGAAATACGATTTTTTCCTTCTAAGTAAAAAAATTCCTAATTGTTAGAAAACACTATGTTCTTCGAAGATTTATTTTTTATAATCTTTTTTCTCAAATTCCTTTATAAAATTAAGCTCAAACTATTAATCCATATGTTCCCTATAATCATTTGGATGCATTATTATCTTATCAAATAACTCTTTTTTTCCATAGCTGTAGTGGAACAACTACAGTTATGGTTTTTTCTTTTTTGATAATAAAAATTATTATCCTAATTCGATTTTAATTCCAAATTTTTTGAGCAGAATAAATGGACCTCTTCCATTGATTAGGTTAAAAACAATATAAAATTAAAAAAAAAATAAAGTAAAATGTATTTTGACTTGTGTTCTTAAAGTTTACCTTCTTCTTCCAATTTCTTTAAATATTCGACTTCTTTTTGCTTATGAGTCTTTTCTAATTCAACCTTTTGCTGTATCCACTCTTCTCCTGTTAATGGAAAAAATGCGATTAATAATGCCGCTATAAGAATAAAGATGGCGGGTATAATTGTAAATGCTATCATGATCCCTAACTGAGCAGAAGCTGATTGTGAGATGTATATGAAATCAAGAGTTTGGTTAAAGGTTCTATTTAAATTTGCAATATCATTACTAAAACCGAATTCATTGATAATCCATAAAAAGAGAACAGGACCTAAAGAAACGGCAGGTTTTGTAATTAATGCATTCACCCCTGAATAGCTGGTCTCCCTTCTTTTGCCCGTGCGGACCTCGTCAAAATCTATCGTTTCAGCAACAATTAATTGATTTGTTACAAAATATCCGCCGAAACCTATTCCCAGCATGAACATTCCAATTACGGCACTGGAGAATACCCATCCTATAAAGAAATGTACAAGAAATGTAATTCCTGTAAATATTAAAATAAAGAGAAAGACTTTTTTTAGGGGATATCTATCAATTAGCTTGCTGTAAATTGGAGTTGTAATGAATATCATCAAGAAAAAGATTATCAAAGGTAATAACGACATGAATCCTTGTAATTCTAAGACAAAATCCAAATAGTAGAATACACCATTTATTAGAATATACTGTGCAATTAACCAGCTGAAGTTAGAACCTTCAAAAATCAGAAAGGGCTTGTTTTTAAAGGTTTCAACTAAACTCTCTTTATAAGTTAAGGGCTCTTCCATTTGAGTGTATTTTTTCTCCCGAATAAAATAGCTGCTCACGAAAAGAATTACCCCGCTCACAATTCCCAGAATCACCATAACGATAACAAAAAGTTCTAAAGGAGGTGCATCAGCTCCTGTTAAGAGAAGATCGGGTATGAGGAATGTTAATAATGTTCCCATGGCACTTGCAATGGCGCCATAGACCATCAAATTAGAACGTGCTCTGGATGAAATCGCCATTTCTGCGGGCAAAGAGTAGGTAATAAGCCCAATCATAGAATAGACCGTATCAAACGCATATAATATTATTAAGAAATTAAGAAATAAGGATAATTGACTTCCCGGTGCTGCAAAAGGAAACCAGATTAAACAAAATAAGAGGGTATAAATGGGCGCTCCGAAGCGAAGATAAGGAATCCTACGCCCCCATCTTGTCTTTGTGCGGTCCTCCAAGAATCCAAGTATGGGGTCATTAACTGCATTCCACACAATAAATAGGGTGAACCCCAGATTTAACCAATATTCATCTAACAAATAGATGATATTGTAGAAATAGGTTAAGGCACCTCCCAGACCTATACCGGAAAGAAGCATACTTGCGAGACTCGAGGCACCAAACGCAATCTTCGCGCTTGTAGGAATTGTTTCTTTTTCTAAGATTGAAGTATCTGCATCTGAACTCATATTTATCACTTTTGTTTTAAATTTGTTCTTAAATGTGTAATTATTATTTCTAATCAACTAACTAATTAATGTTTATGTTTTTATCCGAATTTTTAAAAAATTTTTTGGAATGAACTTCATCAACCCTATATTTTTTACAATAAAAACAAAAAAACGCACGTTATTTTAAGGGAGTGATGGATTTTGCATAAATCAATAAATCGAATCCCTCTCAGACCTTATTGCTCAACAATACTTTTTGGTTTTGATGAAAGATACCCAAGTCCATCCCTACTGCAAGGACTAAGGGAATTCACGCTTTTAGAGATCGTCGAAGCCACCATGTGACATAGTGCTCGGCAAAGCAAGAATCCGGCTCCTTCTAATGTTGGTAGTTTAAATATTAGAAATCTACTAATCTCTAGACTTTAAAAAAGGAAAAATAAATAATATGGTTATGGAAAAGAGTTCTTATGAAACCAAAAATATGAATCGTAAAAAGTGCTCCATTCAATCAAATGAGCTCCAATTTTATAATGATACGTTTTTAAAACAAGATACAATATCATTTCGTCAGTATCAAGCGAACATATTAAAAAAGTGTAGAAATAAGAACTCATTAGTAGTTTTACCCACAGGATTGGGAAAGACCATTATAGCAATATTATTAATTGCTAAAAAATTAAAAAAGTATCAAGAGCATGGAAAAATCTTAATTTTGGCACCCACACGACCTTTGGTCGCTCAACATTTATCCAGTTGTCAAAAATTTTTAAATTTGAACCATGAAAAAATTTCATTGCTTACTGGTCGCATTTCTCCGGAAAAGCGGATAATTACCTTTAGAAACTCAAGAATCATTATTTCTACACCGCAAGTAATTAAAAATGATGTACTAAGGGGTCGTTATAGTTTGAAAAACGTAGTTCTCACCATTTTTGATGAAGCGCATAGGACAAAGGGAAATTATGCGTATACTTTTCTCTCAAAAGAGTATATTAAAAAATGCAAGGATCCTTTGATACTTGCACTTACGGCATCTCCTGGGAAAGATTATGACAACATTCAAGAACTCTGTAATAACCTCTTTATTGAAAATATTATCTTTAAAACCTTTGAGGATCCCGATGTAGAAAAATATATTCATGAAATTGATGTATTTCTAGAAAAAGTGGCGCTTCCCATTAACATTTTAGAAATAAGTCAAATAATTGAAAATCTTTTTCAAAAATTTTTAGAATTCTTCACGGAAAGAAATCTTCTTAGCTCTTCCCAAAAATATTATTCAAAAATGACCTTTTTACAATTGGCGCAAGATCTTAGTTTTTCTTTGCAGTATGGAGATTTATTTTCTAATGAGGCCTGCAAAGAGGAGCTGTATGATAAACTTCATTTCAACGATCCTCCAATTATTGAAATCGTGCGTGAAAAAAAGTTGAATGTTCATTCCATTTTCTCCTATTGCTCAAGTTGTATTTCTCTTCTCCATGCAAAAGAATTATTAGAGACACAACACATTTACCTTTTTAAGAGTTTTTTAGAAAAATTGCAATATAAAACCGACCAAGATAATAAATCTGCAAGAAGAATTATTAGCTCGGATCATTTTCACCTAATTAATTCATTATTGGAAGAAAAATATTGCCAAAACCTTATTCATCCCAAAATAGATCGTCTTCTTAAGATAATTAGCGAAGAAATTACCACTTTTCATAATCATAAAATTCTTGTGTTCACCCAATATCGAGAAATGGCAGCTATCCTAGAATCAATGATCAATCAGACCTTTCCCAATAAAATCCGTGCCGAAAAATTTATAGGACAATCAACGACCATCCATGAACGGGGCTTTTCTCAGAAAAGACAGATAGAAATACTAAATGACTTTCGTAATAATAAAATTGATGTTCTGACCGCAACCAGCGTCGCAGAAGAAGGATTAGATATTCCAAATGTTGATGCTATCATTTTTTTTGAACCCGTCGCTTCTGAAATTCGACACATTCAAAGAAGAGGGAGAACAGGAAGGCATTCTCCGGGAAGATGTTATATCCTCATTGCAAAAGATAGTGTGGATGTGCCTTTTTATATTGTTGCAAAGAAAAAAGAAGATACGATGAATTCCGTTTTAATAGACCCCTACCAATTGGACTTAACTGAAAATCTACAACGCCAAGAGATATGCTTTAACGACAAAGAGGGAGATGAAGATATTACAGAGTATGAAATCCTCAAAAATTATCGTTCGCGAAGAAAAAAAGAAAAAGAACTCTTAGCAAATCGCTCTATAGAAGAAATTATTGAAAACATTGATACCTTTTCTAAAAGTAAGAAGTATAATCACTATAAAAACCAAGGAGTCACCTTTCTTTCTGATCTCGTGGGATTAACTAAAAATAAATTAACAAATAATGTGATAAAAATGAAAAAACACACTTCAAATACAAATAAAAAAAAGAATTATAATAATGCAAATAAGATTTATCTGAATCGCAATGCTCAAGCCATAATTCAGTTAGCGGAGACATATAGCGATAAAAATGGTAAAATTTCTTTTGAAAAATTAAAAGAGCTGGCAGAACTCGAAGATATAGAAGGTAAAAAATTTTATATTCATTTTAATCGAGCCTGTTATTTAAAATACATAAAAAAGGATAAAAACGACGTCTATTTCCTGAAAAGTTATAATTAAATCACGGATTGTCTTTTTATGGTTTATATTATGATGGTATTTACTAGACTTAGTTGTTAAATCGATAAAAACCATCACACTTCTTCTTTTTTCTTCCGAATCACTAGATAAAGTATTCCAGCTATAATTAAAGCTGGTATAATTAAAATCCATGGATTCCAATTGAAAACGCGTAATAAATAAAAAGAAAGCGTCAAGAAGGAAGCCAAAAATGCTATGATTGGGTAATAGAACTTCATGATATTCTTTAGACGATTTAAAAAGATATATACCTTATAGTTCATTGAATGCATTACCTTTAACTCATCCTCATCGAGCTCTTTTAAGACTTCTTCGTTTTCGTAATAAATTCCGAAACGTGGTTCGTATTTACCCGGTAATTCCCCGGAGCTAATTAGGTTTAGAAGGTGATCTTGAATCTGTTGTTTATTTATCTTAAGTTCTTTTTTAATAAAACCAATTGTTAGATACTCTTTTGAGACTGCTTTAATTGCCATCTGAATGAAATTCTTTAATATTTCAGTCTCCAAGGATTTAGATTTTTCACAGAGCACTCCTTTAAATTCGCCGATGTACTTGGAAAAATCGACCAAAATATGCTTGTTTTTAGTCTCAAAGTCCTTAGTTTGCTTATTATACTCCTTAACAAGTTTGTTCAGTTGTTCATTAATATCCGTAATGCTTTTTTCAATTGTTTCTCTTCTTTTTTCTAATCGAGAATGTGCTCCCTTAAATTCATTGATCTCAAGCTCATATTCGATTCTTGCCTGTAATTTTCCCAATTGATGGTTCAGATTGATCTTACTCTCTGTTATATATTCCATTAAAGAATTGCGAAATAATTCATTTTTCTTAATCAAGAGATTCTGATTAATGTTTTTCAATTCTTCATTGTATTTATTGAGGAATTCATTCTTTTTGCTCGTAAAATGCTCTCGAATCTCGGGACTCAATTTTTCTGTGTTTTCATTTTCTTGTAAAGTGTTCTGCAATGTCTCTAATATCTCTTTCTCGGCTTCTTCAAGCAAAGAATTATATTCCTCTTTTTCTTCTTCAAACTTAGCTTTTATAGTGTCATACGTTCCTGAACCTTCAATTTCCTTATTAATTTTATTTACAAAAGAAATGTACTTCTCCTCTAACTGAAAATATTTCTTATTAATGAATTCTTGAAGCGATTGAAAGGTTGAAAGATTTTGCTCAATGGTCTTAATTGCTTGGATCGAGTCGGAAATAATATTTTCAAAGTACTTCTTGGTAGCTTTGTATTCTTTTTTACTTTCAATATCGATATTCAATTCTTTTAGCTTATTTTCAAACCGATCCTCCATAAGTTCATCAAAATTCTTAAGTTCAGTAATTCTCTCGTTTAATTCCTCCATATTAATCCTAAGAGTCCTATTTTTAATGCAAGAATCATACAAAGCTAATAACTTCCCAATCGTCTGATTGTTGTACTTAATTATTTTATTATTGATAAAATTTCTAAGTTCTTTATTTCTATAGTAATTGTCTGTGTAAATTAACAAGATAGTATCCTCTTCGAGAAGAGCACCATTTATTTTGGAAATTTCAAGCAATTCCTTTATTCTCTGAACAGTTTCTTTACGATTAAGGGTGATAGATTTTGCAATATCCTTGATACTTAAATATGAGGTATCGCTTTTGTTAGTCAAAAGTAACACTTTCTCATGAATTATATCGTTAATATACTCCGTTTCTAAGTTCTTGATCTCGTTTTCAAGATACTCTTTAAATCTCCTCCACTGCATTATGGTCAAATTAGATTTTTCCTCGAAATTGTCCACCAAGGATTTGTTTTCATTTAACTTTTCATTAAATTTCTCATCTATAGCATAAAATTCAGCTAAAATTGCATTAAACCCGTTGATTACTTTTTTAATAGTGAGATCAGAAGGACTTTTGCGATCTAATTTCTTACGATAGTCGCTCAATTTCGTTCGGAAGTCTGCAATTCCTACGGAAACGAAGGAATCAAATTTATCTATAATAATACGGTTTCTTTCCTCAATTACCTTCAGCTTTAACTCTTGAATCCCTTCTGCTACTTTTTCAATAATGTGCTCTTCTGAATGTTCTAATTTTTCCTTTAGATGTCGGAATAACAGGTATAATTTTTGTTTTGATTTACTTTCTTTTTTTACTTGTTTCTGTAATTGCCGAATCTGATCAAGCTTCGTTTCAATAAGCACTTCTGATTCTTTTTTGATAAGATCAAATCCCTCTTGAAATTCATTTTCTCGTACTTTTTGTTTTGATTTTTTTAGAATTGTTGAAAGTTCCGCATTTAGATCAGCATCAATATTTTCTAGAGTATTGTTGATTTGCTCAAAAAAATCTAATCCATTCGAATAATAATTAAATACTTGATTTAATTCGTTCTTAATGCTCACCCAATACGAGATTATCTTCTTGTGTTTTTCATTTAGACTCTTATTCTTTGTGGTAATTTTTTGAGAAATACGGTAGACATTTTCATCGAATTTTTCAACTTCTCCAACGAGATTATTATATTCTTCAAGAATAAGATTTAGTTTTTCTTCGCTATATCCTTCATCGAGCGTTTCACTGACAAAACTTCGAAATTCGTCAATTTTCCGGTTGAAATGATTTTCTAAATTTCGTAATCGATTTTCCAGCTCCTCCAATATTATGCGATATTTGCGTAATTCTTCTTTATTCGAAATTTTTTCCTTTAGTTTTGTATCTATCTCGTTTAATTTCTTGCTTAGAATGGAATAGAGCTTGTTCCATTGTTCAATTTCGTAAAATAATGTTGCCTTAATGCTGATATAATATAATTCTTCATTAAAAGAATTTTCAATGTTTTCATTGAGAAAATCTGCCTCCATTAACGCATTTCGGATGATATATTTTAACCTGTCTCTTGCGATTTCTAATTCATCAATAAGTAAATAACTTTCTATTTCTTCCTCAATTTGAGAAACAATATTTCGTAACTTTAAGGTCATATTGTAGATATCGTTTTGCAATTCATTGAGAATCTTTTTCTCCTCAAATATTCGGTCACTATTAATCTTTGTGTCTGATACGATGATTTCTTCCAGTAAAAAATCCAAGTAAAAATAATATTTTGTGAAAATAAGAAGCTTCCTTTTTTCCTTTATTTCACCGCTGAAAAAATGGTTGTTTATCATCCCTTCAATGATAGATTTAAACTCTCGAATCTTCATAGGTGTCGAAGGATATTTTGAATTAAAACGCTCCATAATATCCGTTAACGATACTATACTTTTATTTGAAAGGCGCTCGTAGAGCTCCGCGGCAAGAACCTTCTCCCGAGGACTTAAATTTCGCAAATAATTTTTAAATTCTACCTCATTATGCAAAAATTTAAGATTGAAAGTATAATTTAAATTTATATAAGAAATGATTTCATCAATTACTTCATTTAATCCGAAGAGACTATTAAGCTGTTTCACATCAATGTATTCTGCCTCTTCAATTTCCTTAAAAACAACACGCTCAATCTCTTCTATAAATTTTTTCCATATAATTGATAATAGAATGATTAATTTCGAAAATTTCATTAATCTAGTAGAATCCCATAAGGATTTTGACATTAATATCCGATTTAGATTAATGTTTATATAGGCATAAATTCCTGAAGGATTATAATCCAATAACCAAGCATAGTGTTCTAAGGTATAAGAAATCCAAAATGTAGTATTGACCTTCCCCTTCTCTTTTTTAAAACTAAACCCACCATCATCTTTTTGAAATTGGTGTAAAAACTCCAAATTATCCTCTTCAACTTTATGCTCTAAATCTAAATACTTAATACAGAGGAGCTTAAACACAAGCGAAGGATTTCCCTTTAATTTACTAATATATGATGAAAATTTGGATTGATACATCCGTACATCTATCCCCAATAGCACTAATATCTCCAGCACATAATAGAGATTTCTTGAAGGAGGTGTTTTCCTACAAATCTCACAATCTTGCTCCAGGCAATGAGCAAATCTCTCCCCTTTATCATGATATTCTATGAATTTCTTAAGCTGTGCAAAATTTACTCCTTCCCCTTTCGAATGTAAATAGACATCCAAATAATTAATAAAATGGAGACTACTCAATGCAAAATATGTCGACCAGATATCTCCTTTTTTTTGCGCAGAATAGGGCGATATCCGAAAGCCTGTTGAATCCCTTTCACTTTTTTCACACTGTAAAATAAACTCATAAATCTTTTCTTTTGTCTCTTTTTTCAAATCTTTTCGTAAATATTTCTTTAACAATAAAAACCAGTATATATTTTCAAGATTGAGCGAAGCAGTTTCAAAAAGGGTCTTTTCAAAATATTCAAAAAACTCTGTAATATTTTCGTATTTGCTAAAAAAAAAAGACCCAATTGCCTTCCTGTTTATCAGAACAAACGATTCAAATGGTTCCTTTTTGAATACAGTTATATAGGGATATGCGGAACGACTTAATTGTGAGATTGTCAAATTCTATTTTTCACCAATCGTTTTTGATAATATATAGAAATTAAGCTATATATTCTTGACTACTTTGATAAAAAACTCCCATATTTAACAAAGAAAAGGATCCTTTCAACAAAAAGACTATTACTTCAAAACATTTCAGAAGAGAAAGAGATCAAACATATTAAAAAAAGAAAGAAATAGTTTCATAGATTTCGCTCATTTAAGGTTTAAGTCCTAAATATAAGAAGATGGCAGATACAATTACAAGGATGCGTATAAAGGGGAGAAAAAACCCAGGTGGAATAAGTGTATCAAAAACCGCCGCCAGCGGAAATAAAAAGAAGGCGATTGCTAAATAGAAAAATTTGCGCTTCAATATACCTGTTGATTCACGTGCCTTTAAGATGGCACCAATTCCGTTAAAAATAACAACTGTTAATAGGATTATTGCTAAGGCATAAAATGTAAAGAATCCAAAGTTCAACGAGGTATCAATAATATTTTCTCCTGTCGGATGAGGTTCGGGAAAACTATAGGAAAGATAAGGGAAAAAAAGTAATCCTGCTTCAAAAATAACTGCAGTAATTGCAATGAAGATTAATATCAACTTCTTCTTACTTGGGGCGATTAATTCAGCGCCAATATTTAATGCCAAGAAAATCGCTGGTCCGACAAATATATACGAGCTATAAATATATAGAGCCTTTATATTCTCCGGAATGTTTGTACCCGTTAATAAGATTTTGGTGAAGTCCATGGTTGGTCCGCTCCATAAAAGACCTATCAGAATGATCATGGCTCCTGCATATTTAAGTAGCTTTGCCTCTAATTTAAACGCTCTATAGAGAATATATCCCCCAATAAAGATACTGCTTACGATTATTCCCATCGCTGAAGCTCCATTTAACCAACCATCAATAGAAAGAATATGTAATCACCTTTTTATTTATAATAATTCAGATTTTGGAATTAATAATTATTAATGATCAATAATTATCATTCATCTTTTTAAAATATAACGATTAAAATGTAGGTTTCAAAAGAAGATAAAGAAAAAAAATAAAAAATTTGAATTATTTTAAAACTTGGTTACGGTTTAAGTCCAAGGTATAAGAAGACTGCGCTCACTATAATTAGCATCCGAACGATTGAAAGAAATGCTCCAGGGGGGATCAATGTATCAAATACCGCAGCTGCGGGAAAAACGATGAATGCTAGTCCCAAGTATATAAACTTTCGCTTTAAAATTCCCGTAGAATCTTTTGCCTTTAAAAATGAACCTACACCATTGAATATAATTATCGTGAGGATAATAATAAACAATGCATAGAACGTGAAAAAGGCAAAGTTGAGGGAGGTATCAATTAATTCTCCTCCTGTTGGATGGGGGTCGGGAAAGGTATAGGAAAGGTATGGAAATACGATCACTCCTATTTCAAACAAAGCACTAGTAATACCAATAAAAATCAATATCGCTTTTTTCCTTTGGGGTGCAATCATTTCTGCTCCAATTGTTAAAGCCAGGAGAATCGCAGGAGCAACCCAGATATAGCTTGCATATACATAAAGGAACTTTATATTCTCTGGAATATTTGTCCCCGTTAATAAGATCTTAGTGAAGTCCATGGCTGGCCCGCTCCATAAAAGACCTATTAGAATAATCATGGCTCCTGCATATTTGAGCAGTTTGGCATCTAGCTTAAAGGATCGATATAAGATATAAATCCCAATGATTATATTAGTCACAACCACACCTACTGCAGAGATTCCATTTAACCAAGCCTCTATCGTAAGTACCATCTTTTTTTCAACTCTTTAATGTTTTTTTGAATTTCAAGTAGTAATTAATATACACTTTGTTTTTTATTGTTAAAAAATATTTTATTTTGGATATCATAAATATTTATCCTTTCTATAAATTGATTTTCAAGGGTATTATTATGAAAATGATATCCTATTTATTAACTAAGAGATAGTAAGATTTTAGGAAAGATAAATTCTTTAAGGGTTGAGATTTTTAATACTAAACTAGAGTAGTATAAATTATTATTAGAAATACTAATAACTCTGTGATGTATAATGGTTTCTAGGAGAGTAAAAGATTTACAGTATGCAATTAGGGATATTGCGGTGGTTGCCGAAGAAGTTGAAAAAACAGGAAAAACAATCTATCATCTCAACATTGGAGATCCGGTTATTTATGATTTTAAAACTCCAAATTATATCTCAAAAGCGTTAGCTGAGGCTACATTTGCAGGACAGAATTATTATGTGAATTCCTTGGGAGTTCCGGCGCTACGAGAAGAAGTCTGTAAATATGAGAGGAATAAAAACGAGATTAATATTACTCCCGATGACATTTTAATCACCAGTGGCGTGACGGAGGGAATCTTTTTTTTGCTGGCGGGACTACTTGAAAATGGCGAAGAAATATTAGTTCCTGGACCTACATATCCAGTGTATCTTAATTACGCACAATTCTTTGATGGAAAGCCCGTAGAATATAAGCTCATGGAAGAAAATGATTGGGAACCGAATGTGGAGGATATTCGAAGTAAAATTACGCCTAAAACCAAAGCTTTATTAATAAGCTCTCCAAATAACCCCACGGGAACCTTATATAGCTCTAAAAATATTAAGGATATTATCGATTTGGCGGGGGAATTCGATATTCCTATTCTCTCAGATGAAATTTATGATCAGATCGTGTTTGAAAAACAATATACTTGTCCTGCAACACTCAGTAAAGATGTTCCAATAATAGGCTTAAATGGATTTTCTAAAGCCCATTTAGCCACGGGTTGGAGAATGGGATATCTGTACTATAGTGACCCGCTAGATAAATTAACGGAATTGAAAAAGGGAATTGAAAATATGGCAAGAGCCCGACTTTGTGCCAATTCAATTGCCCAATTTGCTGCAATTGAAGCATTAAAAAATCCAGGACCCCATACAGAAGAGATGGTTACAAAATTACGCGACCGACGAGATTATTCCTATAAAAGACTGCGGCAAATTGAGGGTCTCAGTTGTGTGAACGCCGATGGTGCCTTTTATCTATTTCCTAAGATTGATATAGAGAATTTTTCAAAATGGAAAGACGATAAAGAATTTGTCATCGATTTACTCCGAGCAACAGGGGTATGCGGAGTGTATGGATCTGGGTTTGGAACTTACGGAAAAAATCACATGAGATTGACCTTTTTACCCGATTTAGAGATCCTAGAAGAAGTATATAATTTAATTGAGAATTTTATAAAATAGATTACACATATAGGATTTAATAAATGAAATAAAAAACGGTAAAATAAGTAACTGTAAAATAATTTAAAATATCAATTCTAAATTACTCTTTTATCTGTTTATGGGATTGGATTTTGTTCAAGCCCTTTAACAATGCAAGGACCGAGCTCATTACTATGTCTTCGTGTGTTGCGCTTGTCTTCACTATATAATGGCTTTCAAGATCCATTAATTCAATAATTACATTTCCGAGTGCATCGCTTCCTCCCGTGACTGCATCGATATTATATTCTAAAAGTTTCACTTTGCTCATGGGCTCGAAACATTTTACAATTGCCTTTACCGATGCATCTACGGGACCAACACCTGTAGAAGACGCTAATTTCTCTATAATATCACCATTATTTTTTATCTTTAGACGGACAGTAGATGTGGGTGTAATTGAACCGGTGAGCACGGTGAGCTCATCGAGAATAACATATTGCTCCTCTTTAGGAAGTTCTCCTAGAACATCTTTGACTATCGCTAAAAAGTCCTCCTCTCCCACCTCATGCCCCTTATCTCCATATCTCTTCACATTTTCGAAAATCTTTTGGAATTGATTTTCTGTGGGATAAATTCCCAAGTCTTCAAGCTTTGCCTTAAGCGCATGTCCGCCAGTGTGTTTTCCTAATTTTATGGATTGCTTCACAATTTCTTCCACATTATCTGTTCGCTTTATTCCAATCAATTCCGGCGTTATTGGTTCATAGGCACGCGCATTTTTAATCATAGCATGTGCATGAATACCACTTTCATGGGCGAACGCATTTTGTCCTATTAAGGGTTGAAGACGTCCTATTTTAATTTTCCCACCACAATAACTTTCTATAAGTTTTGCTGTAGGAAATATCAATCGTGTGTTGATATTCATCGGAATTTGATAGAGAGCGTAAAGCGACATAGCCGTCTCCTCGAAAGAAGCATTTCCTGCCCTCTCCCCAAGCCCCATTATTGTGGTCTGCGCTTCTGAAGCCCCATTTTCGAACCCTGCAATGGTATTAGCTACTGCCAGTCCGAAATCATTGTGACAATGAACCGCAATCCGGATATCTTTAGGAAGAGCTTCATAATTCTTTCCGACAATATATCCAAACGCATTCGGAGAGATGGTTCCAACAGTATCGGGAATATTCACGCGGGTTGCCCCATGCTCAACGGCCGTTTGGTTTGCCCTTATTAAAAAATCTAAATCGGATCTCGTCGCATCTTCGGCAGAGAATAATATAGTATCATAATGCTCTTTGGCATATGAAACATGGGTGGCAATACTTTCGATAACTTCTTCGGAAGTCATCTCCAGTTTTTCTCTCATATGAAGTTCGGATGTGGCAATGAATACGTGAATGCTGTCCATATCCGCTTCAATGACCCTATCAATATCCAGCCTTTTCATTCTTGCTAAACCGATGACCTCCGAATCTAAGCCCAACTTTGCTATATCCTTACAAGCAGCAAAATCGCCTTCAGAAATGACGGGAAATCCCGCCTCAATCACATCAATTCCCAGCTCATCCAGAGATCGGGCAATTGATAATTTTTCTTGATGCGTAAATGAAATTCCCGGTGTTTGTTCTCCGTCCCGAAGTGTCGTATCAAAAAAATATGCTTGTTCTGGTAGACGAAGACTATCTCTAAGCTTTCCCATCATCATCGAAACACTTATTTCTTTCTTTTCTGTCATTTTTCCGTTCCTTTTCTTTCTTTTTTCTTTTTCTTCTCTTTTTCATCTTATTTAATTTTAGTTTCTCTCAACCGCCTTCTGTATTGTGTAAGATGTATAGCCTTTAAGTCTTCTCAACAATAAGAAGGCTCTTTATAATAATAAGAGTAAACCTAACAAACTTAAAAATGAACTAAGGATGCTTTTCTGCTTCAAATTTCCTTTTTTGCTTGTAGAAGTGTTGATCGTGTGAAGCATTGATTTACCTTAGTATTTTTAATTACTAAGTAAAATACGTGTCAAATTAAAAATTTTTCTACTCTTCATTTTTCTCTCTACTTGGTTCTTTACTTGCATTTTCTTTGTCAATGAAAAAGTATTAAAAAAAATATGGATAACTTAACTTAATTACAAATAAAAATTTTAAAATAGTGAAAAATTATGCCTAAATCATCTGCTTCTAAGGAAATTAAAGCCTCTGCGGAGAGGATTTATCAGATCCTAAAAGATAGAGAAAAGAACCCTGTGTGGAATATTACGGTCAATGAGGTGGAGATCGTCGACGATAAAGTGGCAAAATACAAAACCACGGTTGGCGATTTAACTACTACCCTCACTGAAGATAAAAAGAATGAAAAGATTTTTTATAGTGTAGAAGGAAATCCGCTTATGAAAACGATGGAATATTCTATTAATCCCGAAGGTGATGTGTGTGAAGTAACTCTTGCTGCGGAATTTCCTGAGCCGGATCAAGAACAAATTCTCTTAACTGCTGGAGATGTCCTTTTAACATCTTTGAAGAAATTCGCTGAATATTTAGAGGAAGGGGGCGACCCCAGTTCTTATAAGAAAAAATAGTCTTAGCTATAACTTCCTTCTTATTTTTTTATTCCTATTTGTTATATTTTTATTCCTATTTCTTGTATTTATCTACTACTCTTAATATTTATTCCTTATTTTCTATTTCTTGTATTTTTATTCCTATTTGTTATAATTTTATTCCTATTTCTTGTATTCATCTACTACTCTTAATATTTATTCCTTATTTTCTATTTCTTGTTTTCTTCTCCTATACAGGTTATCAATAATATTAAAAATGTTAAGAAATGGTAACAGTTTTTAATACAAATTGTTCATGCGAAGTTTGGAACATATCCCTTATTCGCACAAGTTGAAACCAGCAACCTCTATCGGATAGATTTTGTATAAAATCATCTCCGACTACTTTTCTGAGGATATTTAATGCCCCATTTACATCTGCATTGAGCAGATAACTGGAGCCTTTAAATAATCCTCGTTTTATTTGGTTTCCGACATATTGTTTATGTTTTTTAATGGGTTCTAAATCGAGTGAACTACATTTTGAGGTGTACGCTTCGTCAACTTCATGAATGGTAATGCCTACAAGTTTAGCTTTATAGGTAATCATTTGTTTAAGTGTGTGAATGGGGGATGTTCACAAAATTCTGGTTATTTCGTGTGCCCATTCTGATGTGCTGCTTTATCTCTTTTAATTCACCTACACAAATATTCCCTAATTTATGTTTTACACAATATTCCACAATGAATTGAGCAGTTTTATGCAAATAATCCTTCATTTGAGTATTTCGTCTTATTGTTATAGAATCAAGTCTTTCGGTCCATGTTAGGTTCTGTTTATCTTTAATAGAATACAATCTTGCTTTTCGTTTATTCCATTGGCGATTGAGTGACTTCAAGATCTTACCCAAGATGATGAGAGGGGTTACATTTCGATTTTAAACCGTCGTAATCAAATTATTCACACCGAAATCAATAGACAAATAAGAGTCCTGGTTTACGTCTGCGTGTGTTATTTCTTTTTTGTAGACGATCTCAATTTCGTAGAATTGTCTTCTCGGCAAAATACGTTTCTGCTGATACTCTTCAAAATTCTTTTTATTATACTTTGGAATTGATAACTTAATCGGATCTTTAAATTCGGGGTATGTTTCTTTAAAAAGTTTAGACATCGTAAGTATAATGGATGTATCCTTAATCTTACTATTCTGGTTGGTAAAGATGACCAGATTATCACATTCTTTCTTATAGTGTGGCGGTTGTGGTCTCCCGTTAAATTTGCTTCGATCTTTTTTATATTCCTTTACCGCCTTAAAAAAGCTTTTCCAATTCGTATCTACCACCTTAAGGAGTTGCTGTGAGGTCTGAGCTTTTAATAATTGATAATTTTGGGTAGGTTTTAACATATAGTCCAAGTCATCATAGCGAAGCCAATTATCTAAATGAAAAAAGCCCTGTCGGATATACCAATTTGCCTGATTATATACCTTTTTAGAAATAGAACAGAGTAATTCTAAATGCTTTGTTTT
>SHMU01000073.1 GCA_008080765.1 Promethearchaeota archaeon
TGAGGCGATCCGAAAGTGCAAAGTTATAAATCAAGCGGCATTTCTCCGATAAATCCCACAGGAGTTCTAATTGATCTACTGTGGGATACATCCGAATTTTTTGGGTTAATTGCACGTTCTCTTCTCCTTGCAAGGGTCTCTTTCTCTACTAGTGTATAGTATGCGAGGGATTTAAAAGGAGGGGGTCCGTTACTTTAGTGATGTATAATGCGGAAAATCTCACCCACACGATAAACCATGTAGATGCTCTGCGAAATCCATCCCCTCCATGAATGGAGGGGACTTCTTTCGCAATTAGTTAAATTCTAATGAATTTTTTTAAGTATACCTTTTGCTGCAATAATACCAGAAACCGCAGCAGCAATGATTCCTCTGGAAAGCCCCGCCCCATCGCCCGCAAAGAAAATGTTAGCTGCTTGCTTTGATTCGAGATATTGATTTACGTCAACTCGCTTAGCGCTTCGCTTAAATTCGGGTGCATATATTAAAGTGCTGTTGTTGTTGACTCCCGGTATTACTTTATCCAGGATTTCCAATCCTTCTAAGATATCGTTTATAAATCTATAGGGATATGCCATTGCAATATCACCGGGTGTATAATCGCTAAGCGTAGGTTGTACAGGATTTCTCTTTATTAATGCCTCACGCGACCTATGTCCATTTCTTAAATCACCTAATGTTTGTAAAAGTGGTTTATATCCTCCCAGGATGGAGGTTTGTTTAGCAATAGAACGCCCATATTCGGTGGTATCTTCTAAAGGAGCAGTTAATTTCTGCCGAATTAAAAATGCAAAATTAGAGGTTTCAGAATCGCCATTTATAGAAATTTGGTGCCCATTTACACCCACGATGTTCTCTTCATAATTTTCTTTTACTACATATCCTTCATGGTTGACACAAAATGTGCGAATAAAATCACTATAGGTCGGAGTAATTATATGAAACTTGGGATCCCTCTGAATATTTTCGCAGATATCCTCTAAGATAATCGAGGGAACTTCCACCCGAACCCCAATATCCAACGGTTCATAGAATGTCTTTAGCCCCAAGGTATCACATTGATTAGCAAGCCAGAGCATCCCCCATCGACCGGGGGCAAGCAACAAATAATCAAAGTGTTCTTTTCCACCCTCTTTGAAATAAAGATTTTTCTGTGTATCAAATGCAATTACTTTCGTATTCGGAATAATTTGAATATTAAATTGAGATTCCAGATGTTTTACTATTGATTTGATTACATTTGGAGTATTTTCCGACCCCAAAAGTCGTTGTCGTATAGGAATAAACCGTATATCTTCAGCTGCACACTTTTTTTTCAGTTGAGTTAATTCTTTTCCATTTTTATTAGGATCAAAAATGTTGTTTGGAGCACCATTTTTAACAAAAAACGTATCTATTTGCTCGATTATTGTATTGACATTTAAACTAGCATTACTACAGAGCTTTTCTAAATTTCCTCCGATATTTTTGTTCAAATTTAATATACCTGAAGACCACGCACCAGCTCCACCCACACCAGACATGATACGGCATGGGTCACATTGAGCACATTCATATTCTTTTTTTTGAGGACAATATCGTTTATCAATGCTAGGACCTGCCTCAAAGATCTTGATTTCAACTTTATTTCCTAAATTTTGTGCGATTTCATTAGCAGCAAATAAGCCAGCCGATCCCGCGCCTACTATAGCAATCCGCATAATACTTACATTGAATCTTTTATTAATTTTGAATATTATTTCTCATTCCACAATTTTGTAATGAATGAATGTAAATATATCTTTTCTGTCTATATTTCTTTTATGTTTAGATTTTAATATATTTATGAGAGAGAAAATCTGCTTTTTTAATTTTTTTGACTTTCTGCTCGTTAATCAACTCAATTAAATGCTGATTAATCATACCACCATCCCATAAGTAATATAATTCTCTTATGGGTTCATACACTCTTTCTGGAGGTGTAATTATTCGTTCGTCAACCAATTTCCTCAAGGATTTTGCTTTATGGCTATTTAAAGAATTCAGCACCTTTTCCTTATTAATATTAATCTTATTCCGGATTCTCTCAAAAAATGTTCTGTCTTTTTTTATATAGTAATTACCATGTGCAGGTACTAAAATATAATCTCCATTCAAATATATATGTTCTAATTTATCGATTGAATCTCTATATTGACTTATGTTGCTATTTAGGTCTCCATAATATGGGTGACTTCCTATATCACTTACATATAATATTTTTCTTTGAGTCTTCTTTTTTGTGGAGGAGAGTTCAAATGCTGTATGCCCGGGAGAATGCCCGGGAATATGAATTGTCTTGATAATAAAATTTTCCGTCTTAAAAGATATGTTTCCTGGATCAAAAGTGGTTACTTTTTCGCACTCTTTAAATTTAATATAATATTTTATCATCTTCCGATAGTCTTGGGTGAGTCCTAATTTATTAAACCCCACCAATTCCATGAGAGCATCTAAGTCCGTAAGATACTCCCTCTCTTGCACGGGGCAATAGGCTGTGGTGCCATACTTCTCCTGATGATAGAAGGCATGAGCCGTATGGTCTAAATGACCGTGCGAGAAAATTAACATTTTAGCTTTTTTAATCTTAGAATATAAGGCATCAATCTCCGCAAAGGGATAATTGGCATCTATTAGAACAGAAGAATACTCCTCATTACCTTGAATGATTAAGCTGTTTAATCGATTGACGCGATCTGAATCTTCTTTAACCAAATAGAGGTTATCGATCAGTTTATTCCAAGTTAACATCTCAATTATTTGTTATAGTGATTTATGAATATTGAATTTGTAGATAGAAAAAAGTAAATGCTTTTAACATTCGAGTATTTTTGATTTTTCAAAATAAGAGTTTCAACCACTTTTAATTCTCCTTAAATGAATACCAATGCTTACAAAGAATACATTGTCGAATTTTTTGCCATTTAAATGAGCCATTCTCTTTAATAGGAATTTTTCGAGTGATCATTTGACTGGTGCATTTTTCACACTCTTCCAGATCTTCAAAATTACTTTTATCGATTGACATATTCTTATGATAAATGTTACCTCAAAACTAGAGTATATAAACCTCTGTCTTATTAGAAACATACCACTCCAGCAATTTAAATTTATCCCTTGATATTTCAAATACTTGAAGAGAATTTCCGACATTATAAGAAGTTCATTAGAACATCAATTGCATAGTTTTTGAAAAATTATAACTTTACTTTAGATGATTATAATTTTTTGAATTCATTATGAATAAATCTTAAATGATTACATTTATATTATATTTATTAGGTTGGATTTCTAATAGTATCATATTTAACATGGGAAACATCGAAATCGAAATTATTAAAAGATTTCCAATAAAAGAAAAAGATATTAATCATTAGAAAAAGAGGAATAAATACCATGGATATTTTAAATATATTTAAAGTAGTCACCTCGATTATTACCGTAGTGCTTGCATTTACCGTGGGTGTTATAGAATTAAAGAAAAACCCGAAATATTGGCTAAATAGATGGTTCTTCCTTTATTTTGCAGCCATCTCTTTGGGCTTTTTATTTTATACCATTTATCATCTTATTTTAAGCACACCCCTCCCTATAATCCCTTTAATGATAACAGCTCAAATTCTTTATCACGTGGGTTTAGTGAGTGTTTTAATGACCGTGTTTATTTTGGAGCATAGCGAAGCGGTTGCAATGAGTTATAAGTATCTATTAATTATACTGGGACTTTTTATTCTTTCTATATTTGGATATTTTATATGGATTCCTTCATTAAATATGGAAAGATTTGAACAAGGCATCATAGACACTGAAACGCCCCTTTTTTGGTATATTTATGTAAGTCTCTGGAGGATACTAATTTCAATCTATGTACTTTACAAATTCTGGAATATTTCGAAAAAATTTGAAGGGAAAGAACGAATAAGAGTAATATGGTTTTTTGCAGGATCAATCATCAATATTGGAGGTATTTTTCTAAATATGATAGGTGGGATCTTCTCCTCTCTTTTGCTTGAGATTATCGGACTTGCGCTATTTAATGTCGGCACATTGGTTATTTTAAAAGGGTTTTTGGTAAAATGAATTAATTTTTTTTATTTTTTTCTTTCCTAATTAACCAAATAGGGCTTGCCCAAGCCATATGATCCTGCTCTAAAAAAATTCTCGGATAATAATAACAAAATAATTCTTTCTCCAATGGTTTTCTGGTTTCTAAACTTATCGTGTTGAAAGGATCGTTATCAATGAACTGAAGGTTAATAATTTTAGAGTTTATATTCTTTTCAGCATATATTATGTTATTTCTAATAAGCTGCAGTTTTTTTGTTTGAATATTGCTATAGATTTTAATTTTAAGTACTCGAGTAGATAGCAGTTTTGTGTTTTCCTTTGCAAGTAAATCTATTATATCTCCCATAAAAAAAGAATCTAACCAAAACTGGA
This sequence comes from Promethearchaeota archaeon, assembly GCA_008080765.1. Taxonomy (GTDB): domain Archaea; phylum Asgardarchaeota; class Lokiarchaeia; order Sigyniarchaeales; family SOKP01; genus TEKIR-8. The sequence continues at coordinate 4,459 of SHMU01000073.1, forward strand.
TTATAGCACGCACTCCAGTCGTTCCATAACATTTCCGGTTAACCATAGAGTTCCATAAGTCTTCTTTATTTAATTTTTGAGCGTTGCTCCAAACTGCCATTATTCCCGAGGGATAAATTCCATTATCAAGATCGATAGGACCCGAAGGAAACTCTCCAACATGATCGTCTCCCCCCGCTATAAAACCCAACTTATAACCCCGTTGAAGCGCATCTTTTACATATGACCCTTCCCTTCCTAAAATTGCTCCCCGCTTTCGGGCGTATTTACCATAGCCAAAAAATTTGTATCTTGGTGGGATGGGATTTCCTTCAGAAAAGGGATATTCTTGATTGCCCCACGTGGAATATATTTCCACTAATTTTTCAAGAGATGGATCGAAATAATCCCAATTCCTATATCCTGGTCTCAACGCGGTGTGATGCGCAATCATTAATACTTGTCCTTTATATGAAAGTAAATTTTTAATCAGTTTTGGAGTAGAATTGTACTTATTGATTCCCGAACGTAAAATGGGAATATTATCATTTTTATGATAAATGCAGATGTCTCCATAGCCTGAATACCACGTTCCATATTCATATCCGAAAAAGGAAACAAAATTATCTTTAGCATTATAGGCTTTAACCAATTCCTTAATTTGAATCAAATCTTCATCAGAAGTTTCCCAAGTATGATCATGTTCAGTGGAAGTCCCGAAGTCTAGCCCTGATTTAATCAAGTTTTCAAAATAATTTTCTGGGCGATTTATTCCATCGCTTTTATTAGTATGACCGTGAATGAACCCCCAAAAGAGTCTTGAAAGTTGATTTTTTTGAGATTTACATGTAATAATATTAGATTCAAATACTTCTGAATTGTATTCGAGTTCTAAACAATATATCCCTTCATCTTGGAGCTGAAGATGATTAATAAATAATATGCCCTCCTTAATGTGGATATTTTCCAGTTCTCTCATTAACGTTTTTTGCTTGTTTTCAAGTTTTTTTCTGTAGAGTCTAAGACGTGAAAATGTATGATCTACTAAATTATGATACTTATCCTCACATCGTATGAGCAAGGTAAACTTTTCTTCTTTAAAAACTATGGAAGGGCAGATCAAATTAAGATGAGTATAATGGGAGCTTATAACAGTAAATTTTGGTAGTTCTTTAAGAAGATACGGATATTTAAACAAATTACCTAGTAAAATCTCAATCTTTTTATTTTGTTCTATGAATGATTGAGCAAGCGTATTGTGAATGGAAAATTCCACCCACATATCTTTAGGAATGCCTTCCTTTTCAGCTACGAAATAATGAATTGATAATTCCTTACCAGTAATTACTAAAGGAATTGTTTTTATAGCGCGATTTTCAAGAAATTTTAATTTTGCATATCCATTAAAATGGGGATCATTTGCCTGTAAATAATACCAATCATTTTTATTATTTCTCCCTCCCCGAAATCTAAAAATAAGAGTAGAGCTTTGCGGAATGGCAGTTTTCAGTTGAAAAAATATTGTAATTGTACAAAAAGTTCGAACTTCTACGCATTCTGGATGTATCTCAACATTTGAAATAAATTGAACCTCTTTTTTATAGCTGCTATTTTTTTCCATAACCTATTTACCTTAATACATTCAATAATAAGAAGCTAAGAGTTTAGATCTATTTTTGGGTTTTCTGAATGCAATTCTTTTGTGTTTTTAATCCTCTGTTTAGATGATTTAAAAAAGATCATAAAACAATTAAAGAAATGGACTATTAATAATAATTATACTTTGATAGTAATATTAACTCGAGTTTTATAAAAAAAACAATACCTATCTTTTGAATTTTATGAGAGGATAATTAGCTAACACACAAAAATGGTGGAAAACAAGTGAGTAAAATTGATGATGTTATCAAAATCTTGGAAGATCTTGAAGAGAGAAACAAAGATATAATTGGGAGCGCAGTTATTCGAACAAATGGGTTAATAGTGGCATCTGCTTTGCCTAAGGAAGCAAATGAACGAATGATCGCTGCAATGTCTGCTGCTTTACTGGGAACTTCAAAACGAGCAGCAGAAGCGTTATTTAAGGGGGGAGATTTTAAGGCATTACATCTTGAAATAGATAAAGGCCACATGTTTTTAATGAAAGCTGGAAGGGTTATTTTAGTTGCAATTTCGGAGAAAGAGCCTAATATCGGCTTAATTACACTTGAGATGGAAAACACAAGTAAAAAAATTTCTCAAATATTTAAAATAGAGGATTAAATAGAAAATGAATAGATATAAAAGAAGAATAGAGCAGTTAAAATTTATTGCCTCGATGTTTCGGATGGCAATGGAAGAAATGGACAAAGTATTTGGGCCAGAATCCATTAGAACAATTTTTCGTTTAATTGGTGAACGTCAAGGAGAACAATTGGAAAAACAAATGAAAAAGAAGTTAAATATTGATACATGGACACCTGAGAAATTTGCAAAGGCTCTCATTGAAGAAATAATTGACCCTGCAATAGGTACCGATCAATCTCATATTGAGAAGAAGGGAGATGAATTAATAGTAAATATTAGAACATGTCCCTTTAAAAGAGCCGGAATTGATATTAAAAATAAATTCTACTGTACCTACACGGAGGGCTTAATTGAAACTGCTGCGAAATGTGCGTTGGGAGATGTTGCCTTTAATACAGAAGATTTAATATCTACAAAAAAAACCTGTTGCATCTTTAAAATTAAATTAAATTAGCTTACCAAAACTAATATTCAATCCTAATTTCTTCCTCTTTTTTTATCCCTATAATCTATTCCATAATGATATAAATCAGAGTTTGCAAGATAAAAAAATATAGAAATAAAAAAAATCCTAATCAACGATATTGACCACCCGCAAATAAGTTTTTTAATTCCTCAGCTTCGCATAATTTACCATAATATAGGTAAGCTGTAATGGTGATATTAAGGATCTCCATATTGCGATAATTCAATTGTTTAATTTAATGCGATTTCGTATAATAAAAAAATTAAAAAAAAGAGAATCCCATACCTTCGCGGGTGGTCATCTTATATCTAATATTTATATATAAGAGTCATTCTTAATGGGCATTACATTTCTTCTCGATGACGTTTAAAAGAGTGTCTATCTTAGGTCTTTCTGTTTTAGATTCGGGTATATATGTCCAAACGATTTCTCCAGAGCTGTTAATCAAAAATTTTGAGGGTATTGCTTGCTTGAACTTTATATCTTTTCCCGCCCCTTTATCATAAATATTTACATCATACTTTTTAGCAATCTTTGCTCCTCTGTCTGAAATTTGGGGGAATTTTAGATTATTTTCCTGTTGATATTTTTTTAAATGATTGTTGCTATCGGTAGAAATGGAAATTAGTTGTATTCCACATTTTTTAAATTCATTTAAATATTCATTTAGCTTTATTGAATGTTTCTTACATGTTCCTCACCAAGTACCTCGAAAGAAATCAATTAACAAGCCTCTATTGTTCTTTAGTATATCGTTTAGACTGATTTTATTATTATATGCATCTCTTGTAGAAAACTCGGGTGCTGTTGTCCCTTTGGAAAGACCCCTATTTTTAGCATATGTATTGTTTTCACTCATCAATACCATAATCATCAAAGATCTTATTTAAATTGGATTTTAATAAAATATTATCAAAAGTCTTTTCTTTAAATCAATAATTAAAAAAAAGAAAAAAACCCCTCACCCTTGCGGGGTTGTCCTCAAATGTCTCTTTTTTTTCACATTTGAGTCATTCTCAATGGGGTTAAATACAAGTCTCAATCGCATTTTTGATGGTTTCAATGTCGGGTCTATCTGGTTTGCTTTTTGGTATATAAGTCCACACGACCTTTCCTGAGCTGTCAATTAAAAACTTTGAAGGGATTGCTTGCTTTGCTTTAATTTTTTTCTCTCCTATTGTGTCATATGTATCCACATCAAATTTCTCAGCAAGTTTGGCACCCTTATCGCAAATCAGCGAAAAGCTCAATTGATTTTTCTCTTGAAATTTTTTTAGCTCTTTAACACTATCAGTTGATATAGAGAGTAATCTAATATTCTTCTTTTTGAAATAATCCAAATGGGCATTTAAGAGTTTAGAATGTATTTCTCAAGTGTGTCACCAAACTCCAATAAAAAAATCAATCAAGACAGAATTATTGTTTTTGAGTATTTCTGAAAGTATTATATTTTCGCCATTTATATTGATAGTAGTAAATTCAGGTGCTTTATCTCCAACCGCAAGTCCCTTTCCTTCAGCATATTTACTATTACTCACTTTTCCTCATCTATGATATTATGTAACCAATTTTTTCAGTATAATATTGTAAGAAATAAGGCAATTCAATTTAAAATTTGTTATATTTAGAGTAAAATCTCTATTATTAAGCTTTTCATGGATAAAGGTAAATTTGAATATCATTATATAAGGAAAATCACGTAATAGATGGGATAATAAGAAGAGAGAGAATAAAAGAGGCAATAAGAGTCATTAAACTTCATAATAAAGAGGAATATCTTAAGCCCTAATCAAAGTGCAGTTAGAATTCTCTAAAAAAGATTAAGAAAGAAAAAGAATTCATTAAAAGAAGAATATATGAAGATTAAAAGGTTCGCAAAGAATCAATAGATTTGTATCAGAGTTTGGTATTTCATTACATCAATGAAATTAACAATCATTAATAGTCATCTTTAATATTTTTTATTATAATCTAAAGTATTTTAAAATTGAACTTAAAATATTTTCAAAATAAAAGATGATTCATAGTATCTTGATTCTCAAAAGGAGTGGGGAAAAAATATATCATAGGAATTATTCGGATATTGCATGGAATGAGATTTTAACTTCTGGATTTGTTTCGGCGATTTTTAATTTCACGCAAGAATTATTTAAGGCGGATATACAAGACATAGAGATCGGAAGGTTTAAGCTTCTTTTTGAAAGTGAGCGTGAACAAGATCTAATTTACACGATTATATTTGATAAAATAGATTCCATTATTAACATAAAGCAAAAATTAGAGCAATTAAAGAAGGAAGTTGAGTCTAATTATGAGGAGGTGCTAAACCAAAAGCTTGTACCTCAAGCGGATCTGGAAGGCATAGAAGAATTGACTGATGAAGTAATTTTAACCTCCTCTGAATTTGAATTAAACGAGGATCTAATCACCAAATATGAGGAAATTTTAAAAGAATTCCGTTCTAATAAAGAGATCTTAGATGCTGATTTAATTTCGGGATTAGGAGTACCTCTCACAAAAGAATGGAAAAATGATTTTTTAGATCTATGTCTGCGGCAAATCGATGCATTTTGGAAGTCTAAAGCATATCTATTGGATCAAATAATCCTTTCCTATAAAGGACGGCATCTTATCTTGTATAGAATTAATGAAAATCTAGTTCTATCCAGTTTAATTAGGAGGTCCACTCCTCTGGGCTATGCTACGCTTCTCATTGAGGAAGTGATCAGTAAAATCAATAAAATAAATAAAGCTAAGTAATATATTATAAATCATAGTGAGAGAAAAACTGAGGTTATATTATGGAAATTTTTAACAAACTCAAGGAATATTTTGGTCAAACGCCGATCGAATCGTTAAAGGAACTGGAAAAGGAATTAATGGAACTCCAAAATAAATTCAAATCAGGCTTTGTTTCAATTATTGGATACAGTGGTCGTATGAAAGGACTCCCCCTAATTTATCAATCTGATGAAGAGAAAAGAATTAAAAGAATTACTGCCAATCTAGTAAATTCACTAGAATCAATGAAAGAAATTTTGAGTCATCAGACCATTGAAAATGTTAATATTCATTGGACTGAAAATATTCTCTATTTCAGAAAAATTACTAAAGAAATTGGTATCATTTCTCTTTTACAGTATGGGAAAGATATTAATAAATTAAAGGATTGGGTAGGGGAGAATTTGAGTAAAATTGAACCTTTATTCCATTAAGATGACAATCTCATTCTATCAAACACAAAAAGCTATACTTAATTATTCTCTTTTCTTATTTTTGGGTTCGATTTATTTTTATATACCGTAATAAAAATTGCAATTAGAATTAATGCTGAACCGGTAAAACCCAAAGGGCTTAATAATTCTCCCCCTAACAGAAACCCAAATAGCAATGCAAATACAGGTTCAAGAGAGAAAATAATTGCAGTGGTGGCAGAATTTTGATGTTTTTGACTCCAATTTTGAAATAGAAAGGTAAGCGTTGTCACGATAATTCCCATATAGAGCATTATTATCCAAAAATCAAGAGTAAAACTAATATTATTGTATGATTCATTCAAAAGAAACGAAAAGAAAAAACAGAAACCAATAATTGTAATGAGCTGCATAATTGAAAAGAGATATACATTTACTGTTTTGACGACCCTATCATTGTAAATGATAAATAATGCACAGGTAAATGCACATATAAGAACCCATATATCACCAACAATAATTCCTTGTTCTCCTTCCAAAAATAAGAATGCCATTCCAATAATAGAAATTATTGCAGCTAACCAAACTTTTTTTCTAAATGATTGCTTTAATAAGATATATGCTAAAAATGGAACCATTATGGTGTTTAACCCCGTGATAAATCCGGCTTTTCCAGCAGTTGTTGTCTCTAATCCAATTGTTTGAGTTGCAATAGAAATAAAATAAAGAACTCCCGATATAAAACCCTTTAAAATAATTTGCTTGCTCATCTTCTTTAATAGAACAATATAAGGAGCAAATCCAACCAGTGCAATAGAATATCTCATTCCAAGGTAGAAAAATATTGGTACATCCTGAATTATGGTTTTAGTTATAATAAATGTGGAGCCCCATAAAATGGTAGTTAAAATGAGTAAAAGAAGTGCAAGTGGTTTCTTATTAATAGTACCACTTTTAAATTCATTATTTGATATTTCTTGATTAGTCTCCATTATTTATTAGAAAAAGATTATGCATTTCATCAGTTAATTATAATAAAGAGAAAGATCATAAATAATATTTTATTTTAGGCGCAAGAACCTTTTAGAAGAATTAAGGAGGTATAAGGATTTAGAAATTACACATTTTCTCTATAATTAAAATTATAACCAAATAAATAAAAAATAAATGAGTTTTAGGCGATAAATTACTTTCATTCAGTATTCTTTTTTTCATTTTTTGCCACCCAATGAAGACCGAACCCTCCCGCTGTCAATCCTAGTACAATCTTAATAGAAATGGTGAAGTAAAATGCTATCCATAAATAAAAGGATGAATCAAAATAATAGAGGATACTTTTCACATTATTTAATGGAATTATTATAAATCCATTAATTAAAAATCCGCTTAAGGAATATGATTCGATTAAATATACATATTCCCATTCAATAAATCCAGAAACCAGAATAATGATAGCAATAATAAACATGTGTTTGGAATAATTATAATCGTCTAAAGCAGTATTTGATGCAAATTTGATTAGAAGTACCCCTAATACTAAAAAACACACTAAAATCATCATAAATGAAACCCATAAGACAAATAAGGTAAGATCATTTAAATCTACAGCAAAATTAAAGAAATTCATCGAATTCCCATTAATATTTATATTCATCATAAATAAAAATGCCAATGCACTCATTTCTATTAATGCAATAAGAATGAGGAAAATACCACCGAATTTTCTGATATATGTAGAAATCCTTTCTCTTTTCATTTTAATATTCACTTTTATTTTAAATATATAATTTTAAATTTAATTAATATGATATATATACTTTATGTGTTAAGCATCTGCTAAAATTCTAATAATACTAAAAAATATCATATAAATCCTCTAATATGATTCAGTTAATTTTAATACATATAACTAAGAATAATAACTTAATACGATGCATAAGAATAACAACAAGACTCATACCACAAATTATTATTCTATTGATGTAAATGATTTACTAAATCAGTTAAATTCTGATCCTCAAAATGGGTTAACAAGCTCTCAAGCAGACACTTATCTTCAAAAATATGGGGTTAACGAGCTCCCAGAGGTAAAAAAAGGTTTGTGGAGAATTTATTTGGCTCCCATATTCAATTTTTTAATCCTTATTCTTATTTTTTCTGGAATTGCGCTTATAATCTTGGGCTCTCCGGGAGAGACCATCATAACGTGGGTTATTGTGTTTATCAATTCTATTACTGCTATTATTCAACAGTTCAGAGCACAAAAAGCAATAGAATCTTTAAAAAAAATTTCTACTCTGCGTACCATTGTGATTCGAGATGGAAAAGAGAAAGAAATTGCTTCCAAAGAACTCGTTCCAGGAGATATTGTATTAGTATCACAAGGCTCGAAGATTCCTGCCGATGCCAGAATTATCTATTCATCCGAACTTACAATAAATGAAGCACCACTTACCGGTGAAAGCCTTGCCGTAGAAAAAAAGGAAACAAACTTAGATAAAGAAGATCTTCCCATACAAAGACAAATAAATATGGTCTTTATGGGGACCTATGTCAATACCGGAAATGCCAAAGTCGTAATTGTTAAAACTGGTGAGCGCACAGAAATCGGAAAGATATCAGTTTCATTAAATACGATGGGGCGAATTATCGATGAGATACCTCTTACTAAAAAGCTTAATCATCTTGCCTATCTTTTTGGGGGGCTTATTTTAATTAATATGTCTATACTCATTCTCTATAAACTATTTTTATTAAATCAAACTGTTACGAAAGCATTTACAGATTCTATTATTAGAGCCTTAAACATTCTTCCTATTAATTTACCACTCCTCGTCACACTTGTTCTTATAACGGGCGTGTTAACTATGGCTCAGAGTGGAGTAATTATCAAAAATCTTTCCGCAATAGAATCTTTAGGAAGAATTTCCGTGATTTGCTCTGATAAGACGGGCACTCTCACTAAAAACGAAATGACCATAAAAAAGTTTTGGTTAAATACTCAGGAATTTGACGTTTCTGGTTCAGGTTATGATTCTGAAGGAGACATTTTGTATGAAGAAAAACCCTATTCATTTACATCTGCCACCTTTAATTTTTTTATTGATTCAATGGTGCTTAATAATAATGCCAGATTAGTATTTGAAGATATTAAAATCAAGACGGACGAAATTAAAACGAAAGCAATTCGACGAGTACTTGGGTCTCCTACAGAAGGGGCATTGCTTGTATTAGCAGAAAAAGCGGGTTTTATTATCTATGATGTGAAACGTAAATATGAGGTAAAAAAGGAATATCCTTTTGAATCTTCCTTAAAAAGAATGACCACCGTATGCCGTTCAAATCAGAACGACCAAATATGTTATGCATTTTCTAAAGGAGCACCGGAAGTATTATTAGAATTATCCGGTCATATTGAAATTGAGACAAAAAGAAAAATCTTAGATTTATCACTTAAAAACACTTTATTAAAATCAATTGAAAAGAATGCTCAGCAGGGATATAGAACGCTGGGGATTGCATATAGAAAGCTTAATTCTCTTAAAGATTATTCGAGAAAAAACGTAGAGCAAAAACTTACTTTCTTAGGATTTGTTTCAATCATTGATCCACCAAGAATTGGTGTGGAAAATGCTGTGAAGGCTTGTCAATTGGCTGGGATTCATGTAGTTATGATAACAGGAGATCATCCCGCAACGGCAAAAACGATTGCATCTCTTCTCCATATTTTTCATGAAGGAGATAAAATTGTTGAAGGAAAAGAAATTAAACATATGAACTCTCAAGATTTAAATGAAGTTTCAGTCTTCGCTCGAGTAGAACCTTCAGAAAAAGAAATTCTTGTGAAAAAGAATCAAGAACTTGATAAAGTTGTTGCAATGACCGGTGATGGTATAAATGACTCTCTTGCCTTGAAACATGCGAATTGTGGTGTTGCTATGGGGATCACAGGAACAGATATTGCAAAAGATAGCGCTGATATGGTAATTTCCGATGACAATTTTACATCAATTAAAAAAGGAATTGAAATTGGGAGAGGATTATTTTCTAAAATACGAACTATCATTTTCTTTTTTATTTGTATTGATATTATGGAAGGGTTTATTTTTTTAGGTCTTGAATTCTTTCCTGCAATAGAATTGTTTAGTTCTAATTGGCAGCAAATCTATATTTATGGTATTGTTCACTCCCTCCCTCCTATTGCCCTAATTTTAGATACAATTCCCAATGATATTATGGAAGAACCTCCCAGAAATGAAGAGGAAATAATGAATAAAAATATGTGGAAGTTATTGATAGTTGGAGTTGTGTTTATAGGAATTTCATTGTTGTCAATATTGCTTTTTTCTCTTGGAGGACTCATTCCTCTAAATAATTGGAATCTGGATCCTACACTCAGTTACTTAGAACCTTTTGCCTCAATTAGCACGCTCACTTCTCAAAAAGCTAGGACGATGTTTATAACAACCTTATTCATTGCTGAAATTACCTTAGTATGGACCGCGCGCCGTCCTAATAAATCCCTTTTAAAAAGCGTACAAGAAGAGTTTTCTCTTGTCTTATTTTTTATAAGTATTATAACGTTTCTAATTCATTTTATTGCTGTGACTTTTTCTCTCAATTTTAATTCATTTATAAATGATATTTTGGATTTGAATTTACAACTTAATTTCATGTTTTTATCCTTTTCTGATTGGATGATTTGCTTAGCCTTTGCTTCAATAGGTATTATAGCAATTGAATTGTTTAAAATCCAATATAGAAACAAAGGTTCTTTTTTTTGAAAAAATTTTTCTAAAATTTTTTAAACCCGAATTTGATATTATTATTATACTTGTTTAAATAACTATTTTCAATAATCGTATGATTAATCAATACAAAGATACTGCTTTTTATAAATTATCAGTCGAAGAAGTCAATGATTTGTTGAAAGCAAATCCCAATGCGGGGTTAACCGAAGAGGAAGCGAAGAAGAGGTTGGAAGAATATGGTCCCAACGAACTTCCAAAAGTCTCTCGAGGATTTATTAAAATCTATTTATCTCCACTTTTTAATTGGTTAATTGTTATTTATTTGATAGGGGCACTTATTTTATTCTTAGCAAGTCTTTTTGGATTTAAAAGTAACTTTGTTATCATTGCATTAACGTTAGGCATCGTCCTTCTTAATTGTTTAGTTGCGATAATTCAACAGTATAGAGCGACTAAAAAGCTTGAAGCTCTAAAAGAATTGTCTGCACCAACCACCGTAGTAATTAGAGAGGGGCAGAAAAAACAGATACCCACTTCAGAGGTTGTATTAGGAGATTTATTAGATATTGAGCAAGGAGATAAAGTGCCTGCAGATGCACGGATTATCTCTGAAAATAATTTGGAGGTTAATGAAGCGTCATTAACCGGTGAAAGTGAACCCGCTCGAAAGGATGCAAAAATGGGTTCTTTGGAAAAGGAATTGGATCTTCAAGATCGAGATAATATGATCTTTTATGGAACATACATCACACGAGGAAAGGCTAAAGCGCTCGTCGTAAAAACAGGAGCCGCAACTGAGATCGGAAAGATTTCCGAAGGTTTAATGGCGGCGGGTACAACATCTATACCCATTAGGGAAAAGATGAATTATTTCGGCAAATGGCTCGGGATTGCTGTGTTAATCTTTTGGTTTATCACCTTAATGATTGTTTGGGTTGGAAGTGGTTTTATGCGATTTGATTTTGTAGAAAGTCTCAATTCAGCACTTGATATCCTTCCAATAAATATCCCTCTGCTTACTACTATCGTATTATTAACGGGAGTATTAGCAATGGCTCACCAAGGAGTAATTATACGTAATCTAGCTTCTGTAGACAGTTTGGGCAGAGTTAGCGTGGTATGCTCGGATAAAACAGGCACATTAACCCGAAATCAAATGTTTATTCGTCATATCTGGGCAAATGGGTATGAATTTGAAGTCACAGGAAAAGGATACAAACCAGAAGGAGAGATCATTCTATTAGATGTTCAAAAGAAACCAACATTTATTAACCATATTGAAGAGTATCCCTATTTAAAATTATTATTAATTTCTGGTTTTTTGAATAATAATTCGGCTTTAATTAAATCAGAAGTACAAACTTCAGGTAAGGATTCTAAAACTGTAGAAAAATGGAAAGTCGTAGGTTCACCAACGGAAGGGGCATTAGTCGTGTTATTTCAAAAAATTATGGGGGATTATATGCTAGATGATTATGAATTCATAAAAGAATTTCCTTTTGATTCAGATATTAAACGAATGACCAAAATCTATCGAAAAGGGGAAAAATATTATACCTTTACAAAAGGAGCAAGTGAAATCTTAATTCCTCGTAGTTCTCAGATTTATTATAAAGGACGAGAAATAGACTTTACAGAAGATCTTAAAGCGAAAGTAAGAAATAAAATTCAAGAGTATGCTTCAAAGGGCTATAGAATTTTAAGCTTATGCTATAAGGATTTTTATATGATGCCTTCTCAATCAGAAAATAGGGATGAATTTGAATCAGAACTTGTTTATTTGGGTTTTATAACGATTTCCGATCCACCTCGAGAAGGGGTGAAGGAGTCTGTATTACAATGTAAAAATGCGGGAATCGATGTGGTGATGATTACTGGGGATTCCATAATTACAGCAAAAGCAATTGGAGAACAAATCTCTATTGTGAATGATGCGACTGATAAAGTCGTGGAAGGAAAGGAAATATTAGATATCACCTCTAATGAGGAATTTAACAAAATAAAAGTATTTGCACGCGTATCTCCCAAACACAAAGAAGATATTGTAAAAAAATATAAAGCGCAAAATCGGGTGGTGGCAATGACCGGAGATGGAGTTAATGACTCATTGGCTCTCAATATGGCTGACTGTGGTATTGCAATGGGGATTACAGGAACCGATGTAGCAAAAGAAGCTTCGGATATGGTAATTTCCGATGATTCCTTTAATTCTATTGCAACGGGTATTCATCAAGGACGAGGCATCTTTTCGAAAATAAGAGCTGTGGTATTTTTCTATATCTGCATTAATTTGTTCGAAGGAATTGTACAATTCATTTTGGCAATTATTCTAAATCTTCCTTATTTCTTATCTGACCAATTTTATTTTCAATGGATATTTCTTTCATTAACCTTGCATTCTTTACCGGGCTTTATTCTCACATTCGATACTATATCTGATGATGTGATGAATAAAAAACCTCGAAATTCTGAAGAAATTATTTCAAAAAATACTCTTATCTTATTACTCAGTTTTGGTCTTTTTCTTACTCTCTCCATGCTGGGAGTATATTACATCTCTTATTCTGGAATTTATCCCGTTTTTCTTGATAACTACGAATTAGGAGGATTAAATACATTTTATATGTCAACAGAAGACTATATTGAAATGATTCCTCTGTGGGATATTATTTCTTTAAAATTTCCAAATAAATTTTTAAAAATTTTGACAGAGACCAAAACTTTAACGATGTTAATGGTGACTCTATTCTTCTGCGAGACGTTTTTAGTGTTTCAGATCCGACGTCCAAATAAATCGTTAATCAAAAGTTTGAAGGAAGATCGAAATAGACTTATGTTTACAATTACAGGATTTCTATTTTTAATCTTTCTTCTCTTAATCTATACTCCTGGGGTTCAAACTACGCTAGCTGCATGGGGTGTTAATTTTATGTTCATGTTTCTTCAACCATTAGATTGGCTTGTGTGCTTCCTGTTTGCTTTCATTGCCATCTTTCTTTTTGAGATTGTGAAATATATAGCCCGTAAAAGAAATATTGCCTTTTAACTCCATCTAATTTTCTATTTCTATTTCTTTATTTTATCTTTCATATTCTTTTTAATTTTAAGAGTTTATCAAGTATAGATGATTATGTTACTAACTTAAGTTGTGCGTTTTTTATTTTTTAAGTTTTCTATTTTTAAGTTTTCTTTACCCGACAGCAGTCAAAATATGAG
>SHMU01000074.1 GCA_008080765.1 Promethearchaeota archaeon
TTTACCGTGCGAGAATGTCCCTTGATCTTGAAAGAAGTGTTAGATGAACTATCCCTTTCTCCTCAGATGCTTCACAAGTCCTCGTACAAGTTTTTGATGTGAAGTAAGAGAAGAGACGAATAATATGGGATTAAAATATAAAGAAATACCTGTATACAGAGGAGAAAAATATCCTTTAGAAGGTAATTTTCTAAACTCCGAAGAAGTGCATGGAAAAGATGGATTAGCTGAAAATGACTTAAATGGTTCTTATTAGTATATTGAATTCTTTATAGTTAAAGGAATATTTTAATTATTAAAATAATCATTTAGCATTTAAAAAATCTATCTCTAATAAAGATTATTACCATTTATTCATTCTTCTTGACTATGAATGAAGAAAAACCAATAAAGAATACAAGAAATAAGAAAGCTGAAGAGTCTACAGAGGAGGCCGATGAAGAAGAGAAAAAAATAGATACTTTAAAGAAAGCAGGCGAGATTGCTCAAAAGGTTAAGACATATATTAAACCCAAAATCCAAGTCGGGGCAATGGCGCGGGAGATCATCTCTGATATGGAAAAGAAAATCGAAGAATTGGGGGGGTTATGTGCCTTTCCCGTAAACTTGAGCATCAATAATATTGCGGCTCATTATACGTCTCCTATTAAAGATGATGGGCTCAAAATCGAGGAAGAAGATATTGTAAAACTGGACTTGGGGGTTCATATTGATGGATATATTGTGGATACTGCTTTTACGGTGAATTTTAACTCCAATGAAGAGTTAAAAAATATCGTGACAGCAACTGAAACCGCCTTAGAAGCAGTTAAAATGATGATAAAACCGGGAGTGCATACAAGAGAAATTGGAACAAAGATAGAAAAAATTATTAAGGATTTCAATTACAGACCAATTAAGCAGCTGGGAGGACATCAAATCGAACGATGGATCGTTCATGGAACTAAAAAGCTTCCTAACTTGGGAACTCAAGGAGGTAATGAAGTAGAAGTAGGGGATATCTTTGCCATAGAAATCTTTGCATCTACGGGATTAGGGTCTGTTCATAGCACAAATACATGCGAAATTTATGGCCTTAATCCGTTTGCTGGAAGAGTGCCACTAAGAAGAAAGAGTTCTCGAAGAATTTTGGGGTATATTAATAATAATTATAAAACATTGCCCTTTGCCGAGCGATGGCTGGCAGAAGAATTCCAGATAGGTGTTAGTTTTGGGCTTCAAGAATTAATTAGACAAGGTAAGATAGAAACTCATTACGTGCTTTCCGAAGAATCGAATGCATATATTGCCCAATCTGAGGAGACGGTTTTAATTACTGAAGAGGGATATCAACAACTTACATAATTATACCCTTAATACAAGTAAGATGGAAGATCTAAAAATTTGTTTAATATCGATTAAAATAGCCCCAGACTGTGAACGCACTGGTTTTGAGGGCATCTACGATTATTTAATTAAAAAGGGCTACGATGTTAAGCTTTTAACGGGGAAATGGAATTATATCCTTAATGATCCTAATATCATTCAATATCATATACTCAAGAGTCGCTATCTATGGGCACCAGAATTTGTATATCGAGTTGCCAAATATCTTAACACTCATAAATTTGATATTATTCATGGCAACAAACCAAAAAGTTCTCTTCCCATTCTTTTTTCGAATAAAAAAAAATTTATTTCTACGATTCACGATTTAGGTCCATTTGAAGCATATTATGCTCTGGGGTCACTTCAGAAACTTTTAGTCTCAAGGATTGTTCAAGAGTCTACCTACATTACCGTCCCATCCTATCATACAAAATTAGGATTAAAAAATGTTATTCCAAAACTTAATTTAAGTAAGATTAAGGTTATTTATAATGGTATTGATAAAAAATTTCATCCCCGTCCTAATGAAGCAAAAAAGCTTAAACAAAAATTTGATTTAAAGGGACCAATAATTTTATATTTAGGAAGAATTGCCCGCTATAAGGGCGTGGAAGATATTATTAAAGCGTATATATATGCGAAAAAAAAAATAAAAAACCTCACCTTAATCATCGCGGGTAAACCTGATTTTGAGATGCAAAATACATATAATCTGTGGAAAAAAAAATACCAAAGAATTCTTTTCACAGGATTTATTCCAGATGATTTAGTACCTGTCTATTATTCAATGGCCGATATTCTTATCGCCTATTCTTCTGGCTCTGAGGGCTTCGGAAATACACCCTTAGAAGCCTTGGCATGTGGTACTGCTGTAATATGTTCTAATTTAGATGTTTATAAGGAGATTTTAGATGAAAAAGCTGTTTTTGTTCCTGTGAAAAGTCCGAGGCTTTTATCTGATCAAATAATATATCTATTAGAAAATAGAGATGCAAGAGAACAATTAATCAAAAAGGGTCAAGAGATCCTTCCAAAATATACGTGGGATGCGATGGGGAAGAGATTAGAAAAGATTTATTTTACTTTTAATGAAGAATAACCAAATTTGTATAGAAAAATTGGAGAATATAATAAAAGATAAAGATTCCTTCTCCTAAAAAAACTAATAATTTATCTATACTAAAGATTTCAGATTACACTATTCCATCGAGAGTAGCCCAGCATTAACAACCGATATAATTTAACGCGGTGCATATCATTCCAATAGCATCGATAACATTCTTCTATATTTTTTCGTGAATGGATTAATGAACTTCTAAAGTTCTGATATTTAGTTCCGTTCCATATATCTAAAAACGAGTTTTGATTAATATTTCCCATTACATATTTTTCATTCGTCAAATAACAACAAGGAAGAACTTTTCCTGTTGCAGTTATGTAGGTAGAAATCCATGGCGTAAGACAAGGCGCCTCGTTCTTAAGATGCGTTCTCTCATATAATTCTAATAATTTCTCTTTCCAGTTATTCAGAAAGGTTCTTTTTTCTTCTTTCTTGGTCTTTTTAAGCTCTTCATTTAAACTCTGCAAAACTTTTGCCACCTTTTCCTTCGAAGGCACCACATTTTGATAAGGAACAAAATCGAATACAGGTTCTAACCGAAAAGAATCCAACAAGTCCCATTTCTTTAGATATTCAAACATTGCATTATATTGCTCTAGATTTGTTGCCTGAAGAACACATAATATTCGGATATCTATGTGTTTTGAGGTATTCTTCAAGAGGGAAAGTAATTTTTCAAAATTATCTACACTCTGCTGAAAACTTTTAGATAGTGTTATGCTATTGAATAAGGAAGGTTCTGGTGCATGAAAAGAAAATGTAAGTATTGAAGGTAAATTTTCAATTAATTTATTAATATTTTCCTCATTCATTAGAGACATATTCGAAGGAATTGATGTAGTAATTCTTTTCTCATTGCAAAGTTTTAAAAATTTAAAGAGTTCCTTATTAAGGAGCGGTTCACCTAACCCATTAAGTGTGAGATATAAAGGTTTTATTTCTTCCACAAGAACTTTAAATTTTTTATAGGATATGCTATGATTTAAAGTTCTAATCTTCTTGAGATTATGACGATCACACATTACACAATCGAAATTACATAAGTCTGTAATCTCAATTTGGAGTCGCAAAGGTCCATGTCTTGAGGCTCTCCTTGACCCAAATAAGGCATAAAATAATGCACTGAACGCTTTTTTAATGTAAAAGGGTGAAAGAAACTTGTTATTTTTCACTAAAATTAGAAGTAAATCTTTGAAATTTTCTGTAATTCCCATTATCATTAAATAATGCGTTTTAGTTTTAATAAAGTGTATCTTTGATAGATAATATAATTTTTTCTTATATATTTTAATTTGAACGATTGGAGGGTAATTGTAGAAAAAGCCTTCAAAAATATGTCCTAATTCTATGCTAAGATTTTTTTAACCTTCTAGATTCATTTATATATCTCAAAAAATTGAAATATAAAACTGGAAAAAAATGTCACGAAGATCGCGCAGAAGTAAAAGACGTGCAGGAAGTGCACCAATGCCCTCTTCGGGTGCGGGATTAATCCGATTTTTTGAGGATTCTTCCATTGGAATAAAGATCTCACCCGTTGCTGCCGTTATATTTGCTGCCGCATTAATTTTAATTGTCTTATTAGCTCATTTCGGAGTTTTCGGATTCATCTTCTCACCAGCAGGATAAAGTAATGGAGCTAAATAACTTTCAGAAATTAATGTATGATCTCTATTTTCCTCGAGATCAGAAAAGAGGGTTGTATAGAACCTTTTTATGGTTTATTGAGGAAGTTGGTGAATTATCTACCGCTCTAAATCAAGATAATCTAAATAAACCGACGATATCTGAAGAAATGGCAGATATTATTGCATGGTTAACCTCTTTAGCCAATTTACTTGAAATTGATCTTGAAAAGGCATTGAAAACTAAATATCCCAATAAGTGTTTGAAATGTGGTCATAAGCCGTGCATCTGTGAAAGCGGTTAATTTTTCAAAAAATTTTTTATTGAATTTAATTTAATTAAGATAAATTCTGATTTAATAAGAGTGGTCAAAAAAGCATATGTTGCGAAAAAATAAACTTTATGCATTCTCTATCATTGGAATGATTTTAATACTTAGTTTAGCAATCCCTTTAATAATTAATCATAGTTCTCTTCCTTCTAATAATGATAAATTTGAAGATAATCCTTACTTCGCTCTTTCAAGGTGTGCTTTCAATTCTAATCCGAATACTCTTCCACAAAGTTCTCTTTCTTTGGATGGGATAAATAAGATCAAGATTTCTAAATTAGCACGTACTATGGAGATGAAGGGAACAGGATTGCTCTCCATCACGGATAGCTTGACCATACAAAATCAGAATAATTTTTCAATTTCGTCTATTTTGATTGGGATTCCCCTCAATAATTCGGATAATTTAATCTATTTGAGAGCTCAAAGCGGCCTTTTACCCCTTTCATCAAAAAAGACGGACTTCATTTTGCAGGAGGGTATTCAAGCAATTGTAATCAGTTTAGCAACTCCCCTCCAAGAAAATCAAACAATTACCCTTAATTTTTATCAAGTTTATAAAGACACCATCAATTTTGAATCTGTGGGGACTATAAATAATCCAGATGAGCGGTTATCGTTCTCTGGTTATATTTTTCCGCTATTACCCTATGATGTAGACGGGACAATCTATACTAAATTTATTCTGCCTGAAGGACAAAGTCTTATTCTCGACAAGGCATGGGGTCAAGAAGTGGCTGGAGAAAATGCCTTGAGATTTGAATGGACCCCGGGCTCCTTAGAACCTTTCTTGGATAATATGGGAGGTGATGAGATAATTTCTATTGTAGTAAAAGACATTACGACCTCTAAACTAGAAATTAATCAATTAATTAGGACGATAACGATTTCTCCTTGGGGCATCATGAAGGTGAAGGAAAAATATGTTATTAGAAATAATGGCACGATAGCTGTCGAGGAATTTGAAATCAGCATCCCCGAAATTGCAACCAATCTTGAGGTCTATGACTTTTTAGGTGAATTTGATGTAGGAGAAATAGATATAGATCAACAGCAACAGCAAATAAAAGGTATACAATTTCTTCCAAATCCTTTCCTACCAGGATTTCAAACAGGCACTTTTCAGATTGCACCTTTTAGAGGTAATATTCAACCTGGGGCAGCTTACCAGTTTTCGCTTGAGTATCAAGTAAATCTCAATGAATATCTTTCGAAAAATCTGCTCCAACAATCTGTTCAAATGTTTATCTATCCCTCATATTTTGAATATCTTGCAAAAAATCAGCTAACTCAAATTACAATTGATGGTGCCTCGAATATAGATTCTATTTCTCCACTACCATATGGGATAACAAATTCACGCGGAGAAATTACCCTCACTTATTATGAGAATGATATAGTGCCTGCAGAAATACCCCTCTTGATTCTTTCATTTTCTTATACAATCGATATTTTTCGCATACTCTCATGGCCAATTCTTTATATTATCGTTATATTAAGTATTTGTTCAATCCTTGTTTTGCTTATTAAAAAGCAAAAAGAACCGGAAATCGTTTCTGAACCCCAAAAAGAAGAACTTCCTGTGAGTGAAATTAAGGAATTTTGCTCACTTTATGCAGAAAAACACGCACTCCTTTTAGAAGTTGCTAAAGCGGAAGAAGAATTAAAAAACAAGAAGTTGCCCAAAAAGAAATATAGGACAATCACAAAACGAAATGAGGCAAAAATTAAGGAAATTGATGAAGAAATAAAACCCTTTAAAGAAACATTAAGAGAGACCAATGCTACATTTGAAAATATTATAAATAATCTTGAACTCTTAGAGGCAGAAAGAATGTCTGCTCAAGACGGCTTAAAGCTGCTGGAAGCCAGATATAAGAGAGGAAAGATGAGCCGCTCCGCATACGCTTCATTATCAAATGATTTCATTAAAAGGCTTAACAAAGTTGACAGATCCATTGATAAATCTATTCAACAACTTAGAAGTTATGTCATCTAATATTTACTTAAAATAAATTTTGTGAATCTTCAAACAGATCTGTATATTTCTATTTATATCTTTTTATTATTTTTTTTTTTGGTTATTATTTAACCAAATTTCCATAAGATATAAATGATAGAAAACTAATAATAATATCAGCTCAAGCAATTACTCGCTATTATTTAGCTATAATAGTTTTAATTTGAAAAAATGAAATAGAAAGCTATAAAATAACACAATATAATTCCCCACAAGAAAATGAAATTCTGGTTATTTGATATACTTGCATGTCCCATATGCAAGCATTTCCCATTAACATTTTATATTATTTCCTATGAACATAAGGAAGAGACATTTCGTAGATTTATTGAATCATATCAGCAAAAAGAGACAGCTTCTTATAAAAAAAATCAAATTCCCGAGATTATTAAACACGAAAACAATCAAATTTTTATTAAAGATCACATTGTAATCCAAGAAACGCCATTAAAAGCCTATCTTGACAAGGTTATATCAAGCATAATGGAACTACATCATGTAGTAGATAACTCGTCTCTCTCCAGCAGTAAGTTATGCTTAGATTTACTTAGAAATGATGTTAAAAAAAAAATTGATGATTTCCGAAATATACCTAACTATGAGAATATCGAAAATATTCTGCCAGAATTGAATTTCCTCAATAAAATTAAAATTGAAATAGAAATAAAAACGGGCATCTTATTCTGTAACAAATGTAATCGTTGGTATCCGATAATTGACAGTATTCCCCGGATGCTGCCCGATGAATATAGAAATAAAACTGAAGAAACTCAATTTTTGGAAGATAATAAATCTAACCTGAGTAAAGAGTTTGTAAATAAGGATCTCAAGCCTTTCAATCTAAATTAAACTATTAGATAATCAAAAATTCTTAATTAAATTAATTCTCATATGTGGTAGATCCTTATTAGTTTAATTTTTATTCGTATGATCACAATATCTACTATATGAAATGATCAAACTAAAAAATTCTTAAAAATAAGAAATTAAAAATAGCCCAGCACGGATTCGAACCGTGGTCGCGGGGTTCAAAGCCCCAAATGCGAAGCCTATAAAAGCTAACCTTCCATATTTGGCCGCTACACCACTGGGCTTTAAAATAAAGATAAGAACGTAATTAAAGAAATTTTTAAAAATTAAAAAATTTTTTCTTTTTTCATTTTAAAAAATCTATTCTATAGAGATATGATGGGTATTTTTTTTTACTCTTCTACATTTCTATGCAATAATAGCCTAAATTAAAATGATAATTCCATGAGGATTTGGATAGATATAGAACAACCCAAAACTGCTGTGATGTTTACTTCCTTAATAAAAAAATTTGAGCGAGAAGGGTTTGAGTTATTAATAACTGCCCGAGATTATGGTCCTACTTACCAAATTTTAGATGATGCAAACTTATCAATGGAATATTATAAAGTGGGAAGGCACGGGGGGGCAGATCTCGCCGATAAATTAGAGACGCATATATACCGTTTGAAAGGATTGCTTCCCCTTGTTAAGGATTTCTCTCCCGAATTTTTTGTAAACTTCATCTCCGTAGAGGGTGTTCGTATTGCATATGGATTGCAAATCCCTTCTATTGGATATAATGATGAGCCCAGGAATATTCCTGTGTGTAAATTAATTTTTCCCTTGATCGACAAAATTATTACTCCTCGCTGTATACCCAAAGAAGCTTACGTCCAACTTTATGCTGATCCAAAAAAGATTATACGCTACAATGGAATAGATGAGATTGGCTGGCTTTCTCATTTCAAGCCGCGCCAAGAAGTATTAAATAAATACAATTTAGAAAGAGGAAAGTATGTCATTATGAGAAGTGAGCCCTCTGCAGCATGTTATTTTATAAATAAGCTTAAACCAAACGAGACATTGTTGAGCAAAATATATCCTCCTTTAGTAAAACACTTTCCGAATCATAAATATCTTTTAATAGTAAGAAATCCGCTTCAAGAACGATTTTTAAAGGCTAAATTAAAAACCTATTCCGATAACAACAATCTTATTATAACGCAGTATCTCCCAAACTTGGATGATCTCTGTTTTTACAGCAGTTTAGTTATCAGTGGAGGAGGAACAATTGTACGGGAGTCCAGTTTATTAAATGTTCCAAGTATAGAATTTTTCCCTGGAGAAACCGCGCCTCAAGAGCATTTCCTCAAGAATAATGGCTTTCCTTTAGAACATATTCGAAATCTAGACAATATTATAAGGAATTCTCTAAAAATTCTTGAACAAGGACCTTCCCTAGAAAGATTTACAGATTCCTACATAGAAAAGATTTTGCAATTTGAAGATCCTAACGAGATATGTTATAACTATGTGGCTCTTTCATAAATCAGAATTTTAATATCATTGTTCTAAAATAAAAGATGAAAAATAATAAAAAAATTAAGAAATCAACCATTAAATTCAATCAATTAAAATTTCGTAATATTAGATTATAGTGTAGATAAAAAATGCTGATGAAAACAATTAGCGGTTTAAATTGGGGTGTAATTGAATATCTTTTTATAATCTTGGCGGGAAGTGTTGGCTTTCTAATTACCTATCTCTTAATGCCAATTATTATTTCCCATATGAGAAAAAAAGGTCACACGGGAATAGATATTCATAAAAATGCTAAAATGGAAATTGCAGAATCTGGTGGTCTTGGGATGGTCTTGGGCTGGTCTGTAGCATTAATCTTTATAATTCCCTTCTTTTTTGATTTTCTGTATATATTCTTAGTAATTTTCTTAACTCTTTTATTAGCGGGAATTATTGGATATATTGATGATCGAATTAAATTACGTTCTCGATATAAAATTTTTTTAACACTCCTTTTAGGTATGTTCATCTTTACAGCAAATTATTTAGATTTCATAAATATAACAGATCCAATCTTACCAATTCTTGGCCAATTACGATTAACGGTTATATTCCCAATTCTCATACCAGTGATAGTTACTGTGTTTTCAAATACAGTAAACATGTTAGAGGGATATAATGGAGAGGGATCTGGAACATGCTTGATTGCGGTTGGATTTTTAATAATTTGTAGTATTCTCAGAAATTCTGCGGAGGGGTTATTATTGTCAGCAATAACCTTTCCTGTTATAGGGGCATTTTTTATTTTTAATAAATATCCTGCAAAAATATTCCCAGGAGATGTGGGTACTTTAACAATGGGTATTATGATTGCGAGTATTGCACTCTTCGGAGATCTGTTAGCCGTTGCATTTTGTGCTCTACTACAACATATGAGTAATAGTTTTTTTCTTATTTCTTCTGCGGGAGGATTCTTTGAAAGCGAAGTTATTCATACTACTAGAGACGACATAATTCTTTTGAAGGATGACCGGATTAAAGCTTCAAAAGAGAAAGAAGCCATCTTAACGATGCCAAGATTAATATTGGCTAAAGGTCCCTTAAGAGAAGATGAATTAGTTAAGAATTTCTACGCCCTATCTCTCTTTTGCGGATGTTTAGCTATTATTGCGTCTTTATTAACCAATCTCACGATAGGAAGGCTAGATTTTTCCTTTACTCTCATTTTTTCATTGATAATGTTTATTCCGATCGGGGTTATTATGTATAAATATAATAGAATCATCAGTATTTCGATCTTACTCTCAATATTATATCTCTTTTTGCTAGTGCTTCTTATCATTATAGAAATTCTGATTCTCCCCTATTTTACGGGATCAATAAACTTATATATCATCAAAATTCCTTTAAACATTATTATGGCTCTTCTTCTAACCATACCGTTTCTTTTGGGGTGGTGGTATCTTTGTATTAAATATTTTTGGAAGCAAATGAATAGAACTTATGGTTCAAAGCAAGAACCTACGGACACTATTATTAATAATTATTAATAAATATTAGTAACTCTCGGAGTTTATAAATCTTTTTTATGAAAATAATGGTAAATATTAAGAAATGGGATAACTTTTGAGAAAATCTTATCGATTACTAGTTTTTTTGACGTCCATAGCATTGCAACTATTTGGTATAGGGCTGCTCTCTATAATTTTAGAATTTTCCCTTCTTGAACTTTTTTCTGACTGGTCTTTCCTCTTATTATTACCCTTTATCCTCTTATGTGTGGAAGAGGTGTATGTATGGGCTAAAAACGGGAAAAGAAGCGATTTTAGTGAGTTTATTTTTATTTTATATTGCTTTTTCTTAATATTTTTTGTAACAAAGGATTTTCTCACTTCACTTATGGGTGCTTTCAGCCTGTATCTTTGGGTAGGTGTTTGGGAACTACGACATTATCCCGTTATTAATAAGATCTTAATGATTTCCTTAATTACTTATACTGTAGTGTTTATAATGGGAATTATTTCCTTTTATCTGGATGATGCCTTCTTTCTTAATACTGCTCTCGCCTTTTCCTTCTGGATAATTTTAATATTAGGATTTCTGTTTTTTGGAAGGAAATATCTCATAGTATGGCGTTTTATGAGCCCCCAATATCTTACTCTCTTTCTCTATATTATTGGTTGGTTAGTTGTTGTGTTCATTAATCAATATACCCCTATTAATTTTCTTGATTATATTTATTTAGTTTTAATCTTTGTAAATATCTTCATTTATTTTACTTCCGGGATTTTCTTAGATAAATTACTAGGAATTAAAAGAGTTAAAGATAAGAAAATAAATGAAATTGTAAATAATGTGAAAAGAGATATAAATATAAAAGGTAAAATTAAAACAGGATTTGGAGAATATCCTATCCTCAATGCAATGGCATATGGCCCTATTTTCGACAGACGAATTGCAATTATCGCTGAAGATATCAATAATATTCCCAAAGATGAACTACGGGGAATAGTTGCCCATGAGTTAGCACACATCAAAGGGAACCATACTCTAATCCTAGCACTAATAACTATTGGGGATTTAGTAGTTAGAATGTTTTTAGGAATACCAGCAACAATGTACGATTACACATTTGGAGATCCGCAGCTCCCTCTTATCTATTTTATTTTAATTAATATTGGAATTTATGTAATTCTTTATTTTTTTGTAAGAATTCTTGAAGGATTCGCGGATTTAAAAGCGAAACGTTCGGGTTATGAAATTGAATTAGCAAAAGCTCTCTATAATTTAGAAAGCTTTTATGCAACAGGAAGAGAAATTGGCCTAAATACAATGTTGTTATGTGAGGAAAAAATAACCAATGAAAATCAAATGCTAGATTACATGGAAACAGCGAAATATTTAAACAATTCAATGATTAACCCTTCCCGTTTCTCACTTCTCAGCAACTTTTTAAATTCTCATCCATTAACTTTCCATCGATTAGCCACAATATTAGATAAAAAAAATTCTATAAAACCCGCAAAAGAAGCTCTATTACCTCTATTATGTTTAAGGAGATCAAAGCAGAGAAAGTATGCAAATGTATTTTTAGATGCACGCCAAAAAATCCAACAAATTGCCACTAAAAAGTTTAAAGAACATTTCCAGATCGATGATATCACCCTCTTTTTAGAAGAAATTAATAGAAAAGAACGTTATAAAATGGATTTTGGAGAGGCTTTCCTTTTTCAGCATCTAATCTCAAAGGAAATTATTATTGGAACACTTATGGATATTCAATTTAATGATAATATATGTGAACCTGAAAGCTATGTCGTTCAGGTTTTTAAAAACGGAGAAATTAAAGCCTTAGAAACGTCTCTTTATTCTAAAAAGAGAATATGTTTTGAAAACACCTATATCCTTAATAATCAAAGATTAATGCTAAAAGACATAGAATTATTAGATTCTAATACAAAAGCACATTATATTTTTTCTGATATACATGGAAATATCGAAAAAAAAGCTGTAAATAAGACAAAACTTACATATCCCCTAGAGTTTATTGAATCATTTGAAGATCATGAGATCTTTCTCAAGCAAAAGGGTGAAATAGACATTCTAAAATGCAGATCTATTACATCTGACCAAAATAATAAAATTATCATTACACTCGATTCTAATTCAGCACTAGATCCAAATGATAATCCTCACCTCGTCACTATTGATCTTGATGAAATAATTATATTTCCCTATCGAGTTCAATTTTCAATTACCAACAAAACTAAATTAAAGAAATCTGCTCGTATATTATTAGAATGGATATATAAAACTAATCAAAGAACTTACTTTTATCTTAAAAAACCAGTAAATAATATTGAGGTTGGATACATCAAAGAGATAATCAATACCTCTATCAACTCTTCACTTAAAAAACACAGTTTTGAGGAACTTAATAATATGATAAAGATTAAAATCCTCACAATTTTTAAAGAAATCAAAGAGATTGAAGTAAGTCAGATTGATATGATTTCTTTTAAATATAAAACGGGAATGATTCAAAAACGAGAAGAATTATCAATCTTTACAAAATTATTTTATAAATTGCTGAAAAAGCTAAACCAAGAAAGCATTATATTTCAATAACTTTTAATTGAGCGAATTTTTTTGATCTTTAATTATGGCTTCAAAAGTGAAGAGTTTTTTTAAATTAATAAGGGTTCGCCAATATTATAAAAATGCCCTTATAGGACTTGGAATATTTTTCAGTGAAAATCTATTCAACTATCCTCTTTACTTCCCCTTAATTATTGGATTCTGTCTTTTATGCTTTACTTCTTCAATTAACTATATTATCAATGATATAATTGATAGAGAACATGATAAAGCACATCCCGAAAAATTAGAAAAAAAACCACTTGCTTCAGGGGAGTTATCGATTCGTTCTGCAATTATTACTCTCATTGTTTTGGTTTGTGTTATTTTACTCTGTCTTATTTTTCTTACCCCAGACCTTGAATTTGCCCTTTTATTACTTTTTATGTTTATTACGGGGCAGCTCTATTCTCAACTGTTTAAAAATTATGTATTTGTTGATATTCTTACCCTCTCTTTAGGATATATATGGAGGGCATTAGCGGGTTGTTTTCTAATTGACCAATTCATCTCCGCGTGGTTAATCTTATCTATTTATGAAGTTGCCTTATTTCTCGTACTTGCAAAAAGAAAAGGAGATTTAAGTGCACTTGGCAATAAGGAAGATGCCGTAAAACACAAAAAAGTTTATGATGCATATTCCATGAAACTATTAGACCATTTACATATCTTAATGGCGGGCTCAATCTTTATTACCTACAGTCTTTACCTCATTCTTAAATTCGATTTGTTTAGTGCTACAAGTGTTCATTTAAATGAATATATTACAATCCTTACTATTCCCATCATTTTATATATTCTTATGAGATATATGTATTTAACATCAACCCAACCAGAAATCGCCCGTAATACTGAAAAAGTCCTTCAAGATAAGGGAATCATCATAGCAGGGGTAGTATTTGGCATTATTTTGTCATATTCCTTCTATTTCGATGAGGTCATCACTATTTGTAAGAATATCCTTGATTTTATTTTTTCACTTGTTTAACATAAATTATATATCAACTATCATAAATAATGACTTCGCTCAAATTAGATCTACATCTTCATACCGTCTATTCTAGAGATTCTTCCATCCATCTTCAAGATCTTCTAATTTATACCAAAAAAATTGGATTGGATGGGTTTGCAATCACGGACCATAATAGCTTTAAAGCGTATGAAAAGATTAAAAAATTTCCTCAAGCAAAAGATTTGGTGATCATTCCTGGGAATGAAATAGAGACCAATATTGGTGAAATAATTGCCCTTTTTATTGATGATCAATTTACATGGAAAGAACCCGACTTTTTTGAGATTGTAGAAAAAATTAAAGATCATAATGGATTGGTGGTAATTCCCCATCCTTTTGATTTTCTTCGGAATAACCACTTAAGAATAAAGGAATTAAGGGAAAAAACAATCAAAAAATATATTGACGGCGTAGAAATCATGAATTCCCGAATTATCTTTAAATTGTGTGTGAAACGGGCGAAAAAATTCCAAGAAAAATATAATTTGTTTGAAACAGGTGGCTCAGATGCACATACGCTAAAAGAAGTGGGAAATGGCTACACATTACTCCCTGATTTGACAGATCGCTCCTTAGAAGGACTTAAAGATGCCTTCTTGTCTCATCAATCAATCTCGGCAGGTAAGTTATCAAATCCCCTTGTCCATGCTCTTTCAACCATTAATAAATTAAAGAAGTGATAAATTAAAAAAATGATTGCAACTTTTACTTATTAGAAATGTCTAAAAACAGCCCAAAAATTTTCGTATTAAAAACGTCACCCGATACAGTTCTTAGCGATTATGCTGAGTTAATGCGGATGGCAGAATATGAGAAAAAATTAGATAAAACGCAAAAAACTATTCTAAAGCTCAATTTAAGTTGGTCTAAATTCTTCCCTGCATGCTCAACACCTCCTTGGCAACTCGAGGGTGTACTGAAAGCGATGATAGAAGATGGCTATGACTCGAAGACTCTCTTTGCGGCAGAGAATAAGACAGTAGTTACTAATATCTCAAGAGGCCTTAAGGGCAACCGTTGGGCTCCGATCTTAGAAAAATATAATATCTGGTTTATACCTTTAACTCGAATCCCTTTTGTTCCCTACGAAACTCTTCGAAAAAAATTCATAAACTATAAAAATAAAGAACTTCACGTCTTGGATTCTAAAATCTTCCCCGATGGATTTAAAATTCCAAAGTTCTATTTAAATAAACCTATCATCCATTTACCCACAATGAAAACCCACGGCCATACAGGACAGAAAGGGGGTGCTTTAAAACACACTGACGAGTATAACAAAAACGGGGGGATAACATGTTCAATGAAAAATGCCTTCGGCGGACTATTAACAAAAAGAAGGCATTTTAGCCACCAATTCATGTCAGAAGTTCTCGTAGATCTGTTAATTATTCAAAAACAACTCCATCCCGAAATTATGGCGATAGTTGATGGGACTGTATGTGGTGATGGGGCAGGACCTAGAGTTATGATCCCACGAATAAAAAATTATATACTTGCGGGCTATGATCAAGTAGCAGTAGATAGTGTAGTATCTAAAATGTTAGGTTTTGAACCTATGAAACTACCTGCCATTAAAATGGCACATGATGAGGGGCTTGGATGCGGAGACTTCGATCAAATCGAAATAGTCGGAGAGGATGTTTCGGATATTAATTGGAATTTTAATGTGAAACGGAGCTTAATTATATGGGGCGACCAAATGGTTCGAAAAGGATCATTACGCTTTCTTGAACCTCTTCTCCACAATAAGATCTTTTTTTCTGTGCCAATCTTGCTCTCCCTTGTATATCATGATGCAATTTGGTACCCAACAGTAGGAAAAAAAAGGATTAACCAATTTATGAAAACAAAATGGGGAAATCTATTTCAATCCTATCCAGAAGGAGATCTCTCTAATCTAAATCGTTTTTGAGGGTAGTTTATGGTAACTATGTGTTTTTAACTCAAACTATAAAAGGGAACAATTGTGGAGAGTTTTTCGAACCCGTCGTTAGAGGAAACGGACGAGGTATAGGTCCTTCCTACTATATATCCTTCTTTTTGTATACCCGAAAGGGGTTTTTGATTCCATAATTGAGGGAACTCCTCGGTTCTTTCCTTTCCGATGCATTATGAATCAGGTAGTGGCTTTTTGCTCTCCACCTCAAGGGTTATTTATTATTATTTTTATTGTATAATACGTACGCATCACTAATAAAACACACGAGGAGCTATTTTTTATACTTGTCCACCTTTCTCAGAAAATTTTTTGATTAGTTGAAACTGTAAATAATACCTATTAAATTATTGTTCTCTTCTCATTATAACCTCGGAATTATATATTCAGAGGGTGTAACTAAGTTAGAAAAAAAAAGTAAAAAAGACTTCTCATTTCTATTTTACAAGAGTTCTTTTGTTTCTTCTGGAATTCGCTGGCAAATCTCGTTGAGATCAAAACCTCTCTTTTTTAACCATCTCCTTCTAACTACGTAATAAATAATCGCAATCGCATACAGTCCAACAACGATCAGAACGATATAGAGCTTTATTCCTATTATTGCTAATATTGAAAGAGCGCTATATGCTACATTAAAAATGATCAACATGAGAAGATATTTTTTCTTGATTTTGAATTTTGAGTTTTCGAGGAGCTCTGGATATTTCTTTTCTAATAAATAAGGCGCAAAAGCAATTATGACGGTGGGGATTGTAATTGTGAGTGCACAATAATATTGCAAGTCATCATATGAGGGCCGAAATATAAGTAGTATGAGAGATGAAACACAAAAGAATGTGACTGCCCAATGGGGTGTACTAAATCTCTTATTGACTTTTGATAAAATGGTTGGAAGAATTCTATCTCGTGCTGCAGAAAAAAGGTTCCTTGAATATGCTAGAATTATTCCATGGAGTGTGGAACCAATAGCAATTAGAACTAAAATATTTAAAAAAGCTAAAAAAAACCCTGATATTCCAATTTTTTCGAATACATTTATAATTGTTTTATTTCCCGTTTCTAATTCAAAAAAACTTAAATTTCCCGCAAATACGATGGAAATAAGGATGTATAAACTCATTACCATTATTAAGCTGATAAACAACCCTAAGGGGACGGTTCTCCGCGGATTTTTAATCTCACCACCAATTTCTACAATAGCGGTAAATCCCGCATAAGAAAATGATAAAATGACAGCACCAACAAATACACCTCCTATACCATTCGGAAATAGCCCTCCCGCACTCCCGAATACCGTTTGTTCTATTCCTGCTAACTTTGCAACATCTATATTAGGTAATCCAATAATAATAAATAAAACTAATATAAGAAAATCCCCGAAAATTGCTAATGCGACTTGAACCCAACCCGCAAATTTAACACCTAAAAGATTTAATAGAAAGAACATCGTTAGAATTATCAAAGCGACATAATAGGTCGAGCCCGGAAGAAATGATTCAAAATATCTTCCAAATCCAATAGAAATAAACGCCAAAGAGCCAATAATATGAATCATTATAGAGATTAATACTAAAAAACCGATAAAAGGCGAGATTAGACGGCTCGAATAGACCCATGCACCTCCAGACACCGGGAAAGCGGATGCAATATAATAAATAATGATCGCTGATATCATATTGGGTATTCCAGCAATGATAAATGCAAGCCATATCCCGGGTCCTGTCTGGGCGCTGGCGGTACCCGTTTGCAAAAGGATTCCCGCTCCTACAATATATCCGAAAAGGAAAAAAACAATTGAAGTCAATCCTAATTCCCGTTTAAGTTTTCCTCCCTCTTGATTATCAATTTCATTCATGATAATATCATTTTAAAATTATCTTAATCTCTATATAAAGGTAATGTGTATTCTCTAATAATAGACATGTCAATTACCCCGCCTTGAAAGGCGGGGCTTGTGGCTCAAATCCCCATCAATTCTCCTAAAAGCTTCTGGTTCATCATCGTCCACATCTAAGGGGCTAATTGACACATAGCCCGTGTCCTTCGGATATACCGAGGGACAACTGCCCGATCTCTGATAT
>SHMU01000075.1 GCA_008080765.1 Promethearchaeota archaeon
TGAGGCGATCCGAAAGTGCAAAGTTATAAATCAAGCGGCATTTCTCCGATAAATCCCACAGGAGTTCTAATTGATCTACTGTGGGATAAATCCGAATTTTTTGGGTTAATTGCACGTTCTCTTCTCCTTGCGAGGGTCTCTTTCTATACTAGTGTATAGTATGCGAGGTATTTAAAAGGAGGGGGTCCGTTAATTTAGTGATGTATAATGCGGAAGATCTCACCCACAGCATAAACCATGGAGATGCTCTGCGAAATTCATCCCCTCCATGAATGGAGGAGACTTCTTTCGCAATTAGTTAAAAGTAATGGACTTAATTGGAAAAAGTAAGCCCTCATGAGGAAAATGCCATTGACAGATTGCAAATAGATTTTAAGAGGGAACATTTAATTGTTTTTAAGAAAGAACAATAAAAACTGAGAAAAATGAAAGCGATTGTATATGAGAAATATGGTACTCCCGATGTACTTCATCTTGCAGAAGTAGACAAACCTCGCCCTAAGAAGGATGAGATATTAATAAAAATATATGCAACTACCATAACAGCAGGAGATGTAAGGATGAGGAGTTTTGATGTGCCTTTATGGCAATGGTTTCCCGCAAGAGTATATCTTGGTATAAGAAAGCCGAAGAGACAGATATTAGGGATGGAACTTGCGGGGAAGATAGAAGAGGTAGGGGAAGAGGTTGGATTATATAAGAAAGGTGATCAAGTATTCGCATCCACTACAAGCCATAATTTCGGTGCTTATGCGGAGTATAAATGTTTACCGGAGGAGGGGATGGTTGCACCAAAACCCAAAAATATCTCTTATAATGAAGCGGCAGCTGTGCCTGTTGGAGGGGCAACTGCATTACGGTTTATCAAGAAAGAGAATATTCAGAAGGGGCAGAAATGGGTTATTTATGGTGCTTCGGGGAGTGTTGGTTCCTATGCTGTGCAGCTTGCTCAGTATTTCGGCGCTGAGGTCACGGGAATATGTAGTACTTCTAATTTAGGATGGGTAAAAAATTTGGGAGCAGAAAAAGTGATAGATTATACTCAAGGGGATTTTACCAAAAATCTTAAAAATTGTGATGTTATTTTTGATACCGTGGGGAGGATTTCGTCATCGCAAGTTAAGAAAGCATTATCTACCAATGGAATCTTTCTTTCTGTATTGAAATCTGCCGGAAATGAAAAAAAAGAAGATTTATTATACCTCAAGAATTTAATAGAAAGAGAAAAGATAAGACCAGTCATAGATCGTGAGTATACGATGGAAGAAATACCTGAAGCACATAAATATGTCGAAAAAGGGCATAAAAAGGGGAATGTAGTTATAACAATAGCAAATGAGATGTAAATTCTTTGTTTTCAAAATAGGTTAAGGGGTTTCAGTGAGACCAAAAATGCGTTCTACAATTGTATCAGCGCTTTCAAATACAGAGATTTCTCCCGAAAAATCTTCTAATTTTTGAGGGTTTTCTAAGTCATAATGTTTGATAAAGGCATCGGCAAAGCGCTCGAGCGCTTGTTGTAAGAATTTGGAAGTCCTATCTGCGATAAGAAAAACTCCAAAACCTTGACGGATGCTAATCATTATGGCCTTTTTCTGAAATTTTATAGCATTTATTTTAGAGGTTGTCCCCACCACTTCTTTGAGCAGAGATTCTATTGCAGTCAAACCTCCAGAAACCAGCGCGCTATCCGGAGTAGAATCATCAAGTTGTTTAAAATCATAAGTGTATAAGGGTAATCCCGTCTTAGCAATCACAATTAATTGGTTAATGCGCTGAGCTTGCAAAAATGCGGTTCGGGAAGTATAAACATACGCGTACCATAATAAAATTGTTCCTAATAGTAAAAATATATCGGGCAAAATGTTTCCAAAAATAAAAATTGTAATGGAATTATTTTTTAGATTAAAAGTGGTTAAAATAATTTCTGTAAGCGGTACTAGTAGAAGATAAGTGACAATGGAAGCTTGCATTAAAGATAACTGCTTTTTTTGTGCCTCATCAAATGCATATTGTTTAATTGTTTGAATATTGGTAAGTGTAGTATAAATTACATAAAGAAAAAATAGGATAGGGATATAATCATAAATGAATGAGAGAAAGCCATCGATTGCCAGGTGCATGCTTGGAAAAAGTTGCACTGTTTGAGTAAGCTGAGTAGAATCAGTTATTAAAAAAAAGAAAGTAATAATCGCAGCACTGGTTAATACAAGTGTGAAAAATATTGCTTTTGGTAAGGAGATAGTATCATTCTGGAAATGATCTACAAATAACAGTAAAGTACCGGCTAATATAATTCCAAGGAGTGCGATTAATGAATTATCTTCGACTAAGATGTATATAAGATCACTTCTCCAAAAATTTTCAATGATTTGAAATAAGTAAATAGCTTGAAGCGGATAACTTGAAAGATAAATTGCAAGAAGATAGAGAAGCCCTTTCATTCGGGTTTTATAATATCGAAAATACACGGTAATTAAAAAAAAGACTTGTTGCACTAATATTACCTACAATTAAAACTAAAATAATTAGATTACTCCAATAAATACCCATTCTGATCGCCTTTTTTATGCAATAGAGCAACCTTGATGTTGGAATCAATAGGTATGGGAATCTCAAACGATGTGTTTTATAGATTCTTTTTTACCATAAACTCCACATGAAGGATAACTTTTTTCTATAATTGATAAGTTAAATATTCACTCATTTATGATAAAATTATTGGTGGTAAATTGAATGATTATTTACTTTTAATGGAGAGATTTATTTTTTTAGAAATATCACTTCACACGGAAGGATTTTTATGGGAATATATTCAGTATTTTAGAGTTTTTTGAACTATTCCTTCCTAAAGGAAGAAGATTCGTGTAAATCCCTCCCGTAGATGTGGAATTCCTTCTTCATTGAGAACCGCCTGCACGCATTCTGAAGAATAGCGATAGATCTTACGTCGTCTCCAAAGGCTTGACTTTCCGCCATCCCAACGTTATTTTTATCATCATGGATGATCGTGATGTGTTTCTCTTCTTTTAAGATGCAGATTCCTTCGACTTTCAAGTTAATGGAGGCGTTGATGTCTCTATCATGCGTTGTTCCGCAAATGGAACACGTCCACACTCTAACATCTAATGGAAGGTCATTGGTTATCTGACCGCAGTGTAAACACTTCTTGCTCGAAGGAAAACTCCATTTCACTTGAATGAAATGCTTTCCCGCCCATTTTATCTTATATTCTATGTAGGTCTTGAATTGATGCCACGAAAAATCTAACGTGACCGATTTGGACAAACCTGAATTGAACTTCTGCATGCCCCTGATGTTGAGGGTTTCCAAGACGATGACATCGTATTTATTGCCCAAGTCACGGGTGGTCTTGTGCGTCCAATCCTTCTTTTGGTTGTATATCTTTTCATAGTGCTTGGCTAATTCTAACCTCACCTTTTCCCAATTCTTGGAGCCTTTTTGCTTCCGCGAGAGGTTTCTGTGAAGATGCTTGGGTTTCTTTTCCACCGAACGATAGAATCTCAGGTTTTTCATGCGAACCACATCATTGACCAAGAAATCTTTCGCCGAGATGTCGAACGCCGCAATGTCCTTGAACATGGTTTTCATGAAATTGATGAGTTCATGATCCTCTACAAACACGTTTTGTCGATATTTAACCACGAAGACGAGGTGCTAATGCAAGGAATACACTTTATGAGCTTCTTTTGTATATTTCAAGATGTCATGCCGAGTTTTTTTCGGTATAGTATAAGAAGCAATACCCATTTTTACCGTTTGGGGGAGTGATGGTTTAATGATTTAGTGATGGAAGAGTTCATTCACGAAGCTAATGGGATCACTTGAAAACAGTTTCAAACGGGTTGAATTAAATGAAAAGAATCATCCACGCCCTGAAGGGTGTGGCTTTCTTTCATGGTAAAATACTATCTTTTTGGAAAGAACATTAATCAACTCTATACTCCAATTTCTATAGTTCTATATATAAATCAATATCATTTAGGTCTTCTTAAGTTATTTCTAAGAGCAATAAGCAATAAAAAATAAGAATCATTATATGAATTCAAATATTATTTGTAATTTATATAATAATTCGATAATGACGTCAATTAGCAGTGAAGTAATTGCGAATGATAAGGTTCGTCAGATAATCAACTCAGAATATACTGACAATGATTTCCTAGAATTGATGAAGGAAATAACGAAAGATTCTGTAAAGAATAATAATTTCTATAAGAAATTGCTTTTAGATACCCAATATAAGAGTAAAGAAATTGATGAGATTGAGGATTTATCAGATCTTCCTTATATACCCGCCTCATATTTTAAACAATCTGCCAATAACTTCCGTAGGCTACTTAAGATACCTGAAAAGTCATCAGAATTCAAAACTTGGAATGTATCTTCATGCACCACGGGTGATCCCTCTTTAGTAGGACGCTCAATAGAAGATATTGAGGTATTGGCGAGTATGACCATTCGCTGTATTTATGATTTTATTCCTATTCCCAAGGAACAATGGGATAATACGCTCGCTTTTAATTTTTCGCCAAAAGTATCCTTTTTAAATAAACTTGCATTTCGCTATACCGATGTACGACCTGTCAGCTTATATAGCAGCAATTTGCATAAGATTTCAACCCGCATGTCAAATCCGCATTTTCTAATAAAATTTCGCTTTTTAAAAGCCATTAAAGAAATAATTTTAAGAGGAAAGCTGGTGGGTGCGTTCACCATTGATTCGAAATTTGTCATCCGAAAGATACAAAAAAATATGGAAAAACCACTAGAAGATCAAAAATATGTATCATTTGGAGGCAGTCTCCAACTATTGAATAATTTTATGAATTCCTATTTAGAAGATAACAGCATTCGGTTTGATCTTCCTAATAGTGTGGTAAATGTAGGGGGAGGGGGTTGGAGCGGGCATAAATCTCAGCTGAAATACCCTCCCATTGATAAAGCTCAATTTGTATCCGATTGTCTCGATTATTTAGGAACTAAAAAAGAAAATATTACTGATATGTATGGTTTTACGGAAACACCCATAGTATTTGGCTCCCATTGGTCAGAAAAATATCAAGATTTTATTTTTCATACACCTCCTCAAGCACGAATCATATTGCGCGATATATCCACTCAAGAACCTCTAGAAACTATTGGGGAAAGAGGATTCCTTGAAGTGCTCACTCCCTTTGGAGTTCATGCTTCGATTAATCATGCAATTCTAATTGATGATGTGGTGGAGTTAGTGGGAACACATAAATGCCCGGAGTGTGGCTATGAGGGGGCTGCATTTATTGTTTATGGAAGAATTAAAGATCAAAAAGGACTTGGCTGCTCATCTACGGTGGAATGGATTTAATCGTGAACTATCTTTAAACTTCTCTTCTTTTTTAACCAGATTAATGGGATTTCTTCTAATGTTAAGGACCGAATACCGGAGCGAAAAATAATAATTCCTCAATTACTAAGATTTTAATAATTAAACAACTATTCTTTATTACAAGACGTTTTAAGTATTAATGGGGTTAGAGTATTGGAAGAGTTTATATGTTATGAAATTGAAACAAATGAACAAAAGAATAAATTAGAGATCAAGCCAGAAGAATTGGAATATTATCTTCATCCCGAAAAAATTCTTTTGATTGTCCGAGAAGATGTACGCAGAATTTATCTCTGGACGGGTGCGTTGACAAATGCCAAGAAACGCTTCATAGGAGCTAGAATCGCTACAAGTCTTCAAGCAGAATTAATAAATGAAGGATATCATCGCTGCAATATTAAAACAATTGATCAAGGAAGCGAAGAGAAGGAATTTCTAAACCTTTTTGGGTTAAAATCAATGGAAGTAGAAGAGAGCCCTCAAGATAAATTCTATATTTTGAATTCGAAAAAAGAGGATGTAAAAATTTCCAAAATACTGGAGAAAGAACATGAATTACCAGAAAGCACAGAAATGCGTGAAATTGAACAGAAATTGCAGAAGGATGAAAAAATGTTATGGATTAAAAACGCAACCACTATGCTCTCTAAGGATTGGATGAAAATGTTAGAAAAAAATCCCAAATTCAGTAAAAGAATTACTGAAATCCTTACCAATAGAGAACTACATGATCGAGAATATACAAATAAATGGATTATTACCACTCATTCAATCATAAGTTACGGAAAAATGAATGAGATATTAGATTTTTCTGAACTCCCCAACCAATATTTCCAATTGGAGGATAATATTTCCGTTCTGGATGCATTAGGGATCAAATCTATCGATGTGACGAAACAAAACGGTTACTTTAACCTTATGTTTAATTGTGAACCCGAAGATGAGGGTGTATTTTACTTTGAACAGCTCACCTTGGGAGAATATCAAACTTGTGTTGACATTTTTACCAAGGTATTTACTTTTATGGCACAAATCCCTGAAAAAGTGGGATTGCTCACGTATATTAAAAAAGGTTAAGGTATAATTTTATATCCTTCGAATATTTCATTTTACTTAATAGAAATGCTAAATATATAATTATCATTTTTATTAAAACTCATACGACTCATATAATTTTTTTATTAAAAAATGGTTAAATTACACAATGAACGCATGTGAAGTCCTAACTCTGTGAAATCGAAATTACTAAATCGATGAGCAACTCCCCTTTTAAAAGACTAAAAAACCTAAGAAACATAATTAAAACTACCTTAAAAAGGACAAAAAAAAGAAAACACAAAATGTAAGTGCATTGGAATAATTTGTTATACTTTGAGTACGTGAGGACCTCCCTCATTTGTGGAATACAACTCTCATTTCAAGAGACACGCATGAGACCCCACCTTTCTGAAGGATGGGCAACTTTCATGAGAAAGAGTAAAAGTAGTCGGAGAGGGGTTTATCCACACTCTATCCGATAGAGGCTACTGGGTTTAGCCTGTGCGACTAAGGGACATTTTCCAACCTTCGCATGAACAAATTTTATTAAAAACTTTTCC
Organism: Promethearchaeota archaeon; assembly: GCA_008080765.1. Classification (GTDB taxonomy): domain Archaea; phylum Asgardarchaeota; class Lokiarchaeia; order Sigyniarchaeales; family SOKP01; genus TEKIR-8. The sequence continues at coordinate 6,988 of SHMU01000075.1, forward strand.
CATTTATTAACATTTTTAATATTATTGATAACCTTTATCCTTCTAACATTTAAATATTCTAACAATTATACTATTAATTGAAATTTATGACAGAAGCAGAATATAAGACTTTAAAGGAAGAATTGATTCCTTTGACTAAAAAAATGCCTAAAGATATTACTCTAGATGATGTAATGTATCATCTATATGTAATACAAATGATTTTAAGAGGTTTGGAAGCAAGTAAACAAGGATATATTTTTATTCATGAACAAGTAACACGTGAAGCTAAAAAATGCTTAAGATAATATTCATTGCTTAGAAATACTAAAATTAGGGTTTATTATTGGAAGTCATTTCAAAGTTTTATTCCGTTTCTGTTTCAAACCGTTTTTCAATCTTTTTAATCGCCTTACTCGCAGAAATCTGGACGATCCTTGGAAAGTCATTTAATCGTTTCATTAAGGTGTTTATGGATGTTTTATCACCAAATCGTTCCAAAAATTTTATGATTGCAACTTTTACTTTTTTATCGTCATTAGGATGAGTAGTAAGGTATTCTTCTAACTCACTCCTGCGTTTTACGAGAGTTCGTTTCTCTTCCACTTCATTTGTATTCATATAATGCCAATTTTTTTTAAAAATATTAAATAAGGAGTCTACTGTGACTTTTTTGAGCAACCAATAGGTATTCTGATCATTTAATATCTTTAAAAAGCGTTTTGTGGCGCTTAATTCACCAATTTTTCCTAATGCGATGATAATACTTTTAGCAACATCAATATTATGCCATTCTTTCAGCGTATTTAACAATGGTTCTGTGAATTCTTCACTAGCAATTTCACCGAGGATATAAGCTACGCTCTCTTTTAATATATCATTTGAAGTTGATAATCTTTCAATTAAAAATCCATATGAGACCTTTTCATTATTTAAGTATATTTTTTTAATAGACTCGATAATGTTCCATTTAAGAGTATAATCGGCATATTCAAAACTCGCATCTTCAATATCTAAAGCCTTTATTAAATCTGGAATGAGAGAGATATCGCCAATCTCTCCGAGTGCCTCGATTGAAGCTAAACTTACATCATTATAGACATTATCAATGTTTTCCACTAATTTATCACTTGCCTCTTTGATCCTTAGCCTCCCTATTAATCTAATGGCGCTTTCTTTGGCAATAAAATCTTCATCATCGAGTAATTCAATTAATTTATTATTAATATGTCCCTCAAGTACATTAAAAATAATAATGAGATTTTCCAGGAGTAAAGTATCCTCTTCTTTTAATATTGATAAGACATCCGTTAATTCATCAATTTTCTCTATAAGAAGAGATAATACATCGGGATATTTCGATTTTAAATAACTAAAATCATCAAATGAAACGTTTAATCCCGTGATCTCATAGCCCACTAATTTAATAAGTTCCTTTTTGGCTTCATTAGAAGGGTTTTTGCCTAAATAATCAAGAAATATCTTTATAGCTGTTTCAGGTGTTAAAGTAAGTAAGGTGTTTTTTACATATTCTTTAATTGTTGTATACTTGGAATCAATATAGCTCAGAAAGAGTTCAATCTCCTCCTTCTCAAACTTACAATCATGAATTGCTTTTAATACGATTTTGATATCCTCATAACCAAGATTCTGTTGGTCTAAAAGCCATTTTAACGGTTCCAAGCCTTTTTCAATTTTTAATTTCCCAATTGTTTTTCCCGCTTCACATTTCAATGCAATGTTTTTTTCTGATATAATTACATTTTCTAAACTTCCAAAACATTGCATCTTTAATGATTCCGGCATATCGTCAAAGGAGCGCAATGTCTGAAGCGCTTCTTTCCGTACTAGATCTGTGTCGCTGAACTCAATGATTTCCAATAAAGTTTTTATTGAATTGGACACTCCCAACTCATTTCTTTTTTCAAATATCTCCCGAGGAGCAAGATTAAATTCTTTCATAGATCAATATTATGTTTAATAAATATTTATATCAATTCTATTTATACTGATGGGTTAATAATTTATTGTTCAATATCAAATTGAATTATCTCTATTAAAAGTGTTTTTTATATAAAAATGTTTAGTTCGATTATGCTCAATGATCGCTATTAATGGGTAAATGATCTCAAATGATAAAAGTAATAATGGATTTGAAAACATAACCTACTCTATGAATCAACACTACCGAAATTCAGCAATTTCCTCAAGTAAATTTCTCATTCTTTAAATGGAGAAGGTTTCTCTTTAAAGGGTAAAAAATAGAGAAAAAGTTGCAAAGCTTAATCTTTTAAAAGTAATTTTTTAATGAAATCAGGTAATATATACCCAATATAGAATTCGATTGAACTTGAGACAAGAATGACTCTGGTAATCACTACAGTTAATGGTGTTAACGGTAATAATACATCTAAAATAATTCCAATCATAAATGAGAGAAATGCTACAAAAAGGAATTTTCCCTTCAATTTAATTTCGGGATCGTCTGTTCTTAAAGACTCTTTAGTAAAGAAAAATCCTAACACAACAAAACCAATTAGACCCGAAAAGATCAAAATCTGTGTGAAGATACTGAAATCTGCAGTAAAGGGATTTATCAAAGTGCCCACTAAATTTGTGTCTATGATAAATAAAGTGAATAGAATACTTTCGACAATGCTACTCACAATAAGAAGAATTATCAATATCACCTTACGATGCTTTAAATTAAAGACATCCGAAATGAAGATTGTCCACAGATATAGTGCAGGAACCATAAAAGATGTAGCAAGAAGAAGATATACCGGTGGGCTTAATGTCCTATCAAAAAATAATATTAAAATAAAGTTTATGCCATCGGGATAATAACCACTTGCCATCAACGACCATGCAACACCAACAACCAGTAATTCCCATTTAGAGAATTTGATGTATTTAAAAAGTATTATCATTCCAATGATTATACTGATAATTACAAAGATTAGACTGAAGAACCCTTGCAGGAACTCTAATAATTCTAACTCCACAATAACCCATATAAATTATATATATATAAGGATTTTTGTTTTATACTATACATAAAAAATGTTTCATCTCTATAGGCTCTAAAATTGGAGGGCTTCTTTAGTAATGGTGCTAGAGAAACTTCTTTTTCAATAAGGAGAGAAAAAAAATGGATCTCATTGATCACTCCATCATTAAAATGTGATCTTAACCAGTAAAATCTTTCCAAAAATTACATTTTCAAAGGTGATATAGGTTTACAAATATTTAAAATTGATCTTAAAATACTCAAATAGCTATCAAATAGATGGATTTATTTGATGAAATATTTTGGTTCTCGTTCAAAATTTTCTATTTGATTAATCAAATTTAAAGAATGGCACTTATCTATCTATAGAGTAAAATATATAAAGATTAAAATTAAAATTTGTATAAAGAATGATTTAATAGTTAAATTATTTGCAAAATTTTATAATTTAATAAATATTTTTAAGAAAAATTAACAAGAATAACTAATATAATATTTGAAAAGGTGATATATCAAAAAGTATGGTAAATGACGAACAGCAACGGATTGGATACTATTCATGCGAATGAGGTATAAACATTAAAAGTAAAGTGGATTGCGGGGAACTCGTAGAATACGTCAAAAAAATGAATGATGTTATTATCGCAAAAAAATCATCATTTCTCTGTACTGAAGCGGGTCAAGGCGAAATAATGAAAGATATCGAAGAAAAAAAGCTGAATCGTATTATTGCATCCGCGTGAACTCCTTTGACTCACGAGCCCATTTACAGAGAGACTATCGAAAGTAAGGGTTTAAACCCCTATTATTTCCAGATGGTGAACGTTCGTGAGCATTGTAGTTGGTGTACAGATGAAAAAGAAGAGGCTACGGAGAAAGCAAAAGCATTAGTAAAAGGTGGCATGGAGCGATTGAGATATCTGGAGCCTGTTCCTATCAGGACGGTCCCTGTAGAAAATGCATGCTTGGTAATTGGTGGAGGCATTGCAGGAATGAATGCCGCTCTCGATCTTGCTAACCAAGGCATTAAAGTATATTTGGTAGAGCAGAAAACCACGATTGGTGGTAGAATGGCACAGCTAGACAGAACATTCCCTACCGACGACTGTTCAATCTGAATATGTGGACCTAAAATGCTGGAAGTAAACAGACATAAAAACATCGAGATTTTAAGCTATAGCGAGGTAACAAACGTTGAGGGACATGTGGGAAGTTATGAAGTCACCGTGGAGAAAAAGCCGCGTTTTGTAAATAATGATTGTAATGGGTGTGGAGCGTGTGCTGAAGCGTGTCCCATCTATTGCAGCAATTATTTTGATGAATATTTGGGTGCGAGAAAAGCAATAGACATTGCCTTTGGACAAGCAGTACCGTTCTTATATGATATTCAGCGGGATAATTGCGTGGAATGTTTTGCATGTGTAAATGAATGTGAATTAGATGCGATAGATTTCTCCCAGAAACCAGAATATGAAACCTTTACGGTGGGTTCAATCATCATCGCAACAGGCTGGGATATTTATGAACCCAAGAATGAATATGGTTATGGAAAATATGAAAATGTTATCACACAAGCCCAATTGGAACGAATGCTTGCACCAAATGGTCCTTTGGAGGGGCATCTTCATAGAGTATCGGATGAGAAGAAACCAGAAGAAATTGTGTTCATCCAGTGTGTAGGAAGTAGAGATACCGAGAGAACCTATTGTAGCGGGATTTGCTGCATGTTAGCTTTAAAAAATGCAAAACTCCTCAAAGAAGAGTTTCCTGATGCTAATATTACGATCTGTTACATTGATATGAGAACAAACGAAAAAGGCTTTGAAGAATATTACAAGAGAACAAAACAAAAGAATATACGACTGATTCGGGGGAAAGTAGGAGAAGTTTCCGAAGATCCCGAAACAAAAAATGTGAAATTACGGGTATATTCTTCGCTAACAGATGAAATCATTAATATCGATGCCGATTTAGTAGTATTATCAACTGCCGCACTGCCCTCAAAAGGCACAGAGCAAATTGCCAAAGTAATAAATCTTGATACGGACCGTAATGGTTTTCTAACTGAATCGCATTTTGGATTACTTCCTCAAGAAACAAAAACGAAGGGAATCTTTATCGCAGGATTCGCCCAAGGACCCAAGGATATTGCCTATTCAGTATCACAAGCGAGAGCAGCGGCCAGTAAAGTGGCAGAATTAACATCTGCAGGTGAGATTGATCTAGAGCTTATTGTCGCCGAAGTAAACGAAGATTTATGCATTTCATGTAAGCGATGTGAGCGAGAATGCCCGAAAGGAGCTATCACAATTTCTAATGGTGAGGTTGCAATCGTGGATGAGATAAATTGTGACGGCTGTGGAGTTTGTGCAGCTTGCTGTCCCACACAAGCGATTGATGTACGATATTCTCGAGACGAGCAATTATATGCTGAAATAAAAGGATTACTATCAGGAGGTTAAACAAATGGAAAATACTATGCAAATAATCATGTTTGCATGTCAGAAATGAGGTTACGGTGCTGCAGATCTTGCGGGTGTCTCACGATTAAAATATAGTCCCTCGGTACGGATCATTCGGGTACGATGTACAGGGAGAGTCGATGTAAAACATATTCTCTATGCCATTAAATCGGGAGCCGACGGTGTAATGGTCGTTGGATGAAGATTAAATGAATGTCAATACGGAAAGGGTAACTTTGTTGCCCAAGACCATGTAGATCTTGCAAATAGAATCTTAGAGAAACGCGGATTTGGCAAACGGGCATATATGTATTATTGTTCTTCGGCAGAAGGAGATAAATTGGCCAAGAGTGTTATGGATGCACAAGAGAAAATCCAGCGAATAGGACCCAATCCAATTAAAACCGAACAAGTAATATCAAACTAAACACCCAAACAGAATGAATCTTATATATAAATTATAGATATAAGATGACAACCTTCGCAAAGGTATTGGGTGTTAAAAGTAGTATTTATGAAATAGAATTCAAAAAATAGTGTAAAGTAAGTTTTTTATCATAACTAATATCTTTTTTAAGATAATATAAAGATAGTTTATAAATTTGTAAAAAAATAACAAAAAAAAGAAGAATTATACTAATGTTGCAACAAGTTGACAAAAAACTGATTGAAAATCTGTCTCCAAAAGACATTATGGATGCTACATATGAAGCATCGAAGAATTTTCAGATAAGAGCATTTTTTGAAGCGAAAAAAGAGATCTTAGAAGCTCAAAAATATTCTGAACAAGAATTTTACGAGATTTTAGATGCGATGATTGATGCCGAAACAGAACGGAGATATGTCCTCAATAAAATGCGCCAAATTACTGAGCCCTTATTTATGGAAGATCTTGTTAAAAAAATCAGCGAAATACCTCTTGAAAATGTAATAAGAGATGTATTTTATCTAAAGGAACAAGGATATGTTGAAGAGCAAGTCGAAGTAAAAACCAAAGAAATAATGAAAACTATAAAGGGCGAAGAAAAGACTGTAGAGGTAAAGGAATATTTTTATAGATATATAACACTACCAGAAAGTACAGAATTTAGGGAACATTATTTTGAACCCGTATCAATCGTTGATGAGGCAGGTGTCTGTTGTAGATGCGGATTTTGCTCGGCAATTTGTCCCGTGGATGCTATAAAGGTCGATGCTGATTCTCTGGAAATTAATGATGAGAAATGCATGAAATGTGGTCTTTGCTTTACGGTGTGCCCCCGCTCATTTTCAATAAACAGAGCCTATGAAAATATCATTAAATTAACTAATTCACTGTCTTTTTCCGAAAAAATGGGCGGATATTTGAGCACCTATTCGGGAAGCACTACTAAGGATGAGATAAAAGAGGTTAGGCAAGATGGTGGAATTGTAACCTCGCTATTGGAATACATGTTGACAAATGATATTGTTGATGCCATTATAGCAGTAAAGCATTCAGATAAGTTATGGAAACCAGAACCAGTCATCGTAGATGATATAAAGGATTTATACAAAACGGGGGGTACCAAATATGCAAATTCTCCATCTTTAAACCTATTAGATAAGGCTAAGGAGTATGAAAGAGTTGCATTCGTCGGAGTTCCATGTATGATGAATGCTCTTGTTAAAGGCTCATTATTTCCTAGCGGATTACCGTTCTATAAGAACATAATTTATAAAATTGGATTATTCTGCTATGAAAGCTTTTCCTATGACGAGATAATTAAACTGGTGAAGGAAAAATTTGAGGAGGACATCAACAATTTAACCAAGATGAATATTGATAGCGGCAAATTTATAATCAACTTAAAAAATCAAGAGGAAAAAATAGTACCCTTAAAAGATGTTCAGTCCTATGCTCGTCATACGTGTCATTTTTGTGACGATTTAACCTCTGAATATGCCGATATTTCCGTAGGTTCTATTGGAGCACCTGGAGGATATTCGGCAGTGGTTATTCGCTCAAAAGCAGGTGAAGAGATCTATCAAGGAGCGGTAAAAGCAGGTATAATCGAGTCAAAAGAATTGACAGAAGTTAAGCCAGGTAAATTCCTCGTGGAAAAGATTGCTGGAATAAAAAAAATGAATTGCAAGTCAATAGAATGGGATATTTAGATAATTTTAAAATTATCTTCCCATTTGACGCTTTTGGTGCGGCTCTTCCTTATAATCGACAATGAGAATAAGCAGAGAACAGATACTTATAAGCCGTTGCAAGTGAAGTAGGAGTATGAATAACACTAGATTCCAAATCCTCTCTATGCACCCTTGCGTTTTCAAATTTAAGTAAATTCAATACTTTTTTATTTATTTCTTAATCTTCTTTTCCCCGTATTATTCTTTATTTACTCAGAGCTATGTTACTATTACTTTGAGACTCTCTTGTGTGTCTTCTAAAGTACGGTCTTCCCGCCCCTACTATATATATTTTATATTTCCTTTTAGGAAATGTCATATTTTTTCAAGGTCCTTTAATATTGAATTGTTGAATTTAGGAGTAAATAGGGCAAAGATCAAAATCAAATCTAATTAATAACAAAATGATTTAATAATTATTATATTAAATTAAAAAATTAAGGATGAATTTATAAACTTTTTTTTATATATTAAAATGATGAAGTCCTTTCCAATTAATCAATATCTCACTTTAAAATTGGAAAATGGAAGTACATTTATCTATGTGGATAACAAAAAGTTTACACAATGTTTTTATCTCTTATTAGAGATTCATAAAGACCAGCTTAGCTCTTTAGAAGAGGCTAATTCCATTGACGAGGTAGCAGAATATTTAGACCATTCTATGGAACCACTAGTGAAAAAAGAACAACCCAATATAGCCCCAGAAGTAGAATTTTGGGGGCACTGCAGCAATCTACAAGCGTGGGTTGAAAATGATTATGACCCTAGATTTTTACATTCCAACCTATCATTCCCTCTACTAAAAGAACTGACGGAGCTGGGTGATCCCAAGGCAAAAAAGGTGTTTAAAGAAGTGATTGCCCAGCGATTTCAAGAAGGCGCGCTAAATACAAGAGTTTATCTTCTCAAACAGGGGTATATAGAACAAACCCTTTTTACTAAGGATGAATTGGGACTACTCTTTGAAGAGTTAGATTTAAAGGAATTTCTCAATCTAGAAGTGAAAGAAGGACTTTCTCTGTTATTAAAAATACTGAGTTTTGGAATAACATATTCAAGAGAAATTTTGCATAATGAAATTATTAACCTATTTGATAAATATCCAAAATTTTTAATTGAAAAGAGTCTCCTCACCTTGCTGACACCCCACGAGATTGAAAAGTTCTTTTCCAGAATAGATACATCCGAATTTCGCTGGCTTCAGATGGATCTTACATATTTTGATTCATTCCCTGATTATCTTTTGAGATTTTCTAATCTAGAGACTTTAAGCTATGGAGGAGTTAGAAAAGGAAAATTTCCTGAAGAATTATGCAAATTAACTACTTTAAGGCGATTGGAATATAGTTATAATAACCTTCGGGAGCTTCCCGAAGACATAGGAAATTTAACTCATTTGAGAGAACTAAATTTATCGGGGAATAAGCTTACAGAGCTACCCAAATCAATTGGCAAGTTAATCCAATTAGAAAAATTGCATCTAGATTATAATAATTTTAAAGTCTTCCCCGAACCTATAACCGAACTTCAAAACTTAAAGGAATTGGAGATTTATAATAATGAAATTAAAAGCATCCCTGAGTCTATCGAAAACATGACTAATTTAAGAAGATTATTCATAAGTGAAAATAACCTTGCAATGCTTCCAGAGTCTATTGGAAACTTGAAAAAATTAAAAGATCTAGATTTATCTTACAATAAACTGGAATCTATTCCTGAATCTCTTGGAGATCTCAGAAATTTGCAGGATTTAGACTTATGTAATAACAAACTCAAAAAACTTCCAGAATCCATCAAAAATCTTTCAAAACTAGAATATTTATTATTAATGGAAAATAATCTCATAAAAATTCCCGAATCTATGGGAAATCTCACCAAACTAAAATTTCTAACATTAAGGAACAATAATATTACAACACTTCCAGACTCCATTAAAAATCTCTTAAATCTAGAACAAATACATCTTTATGATAATCCTCTCAATCCCTATGAATATTATCTCCGATATGATTTGCCTATTAGTGAACATATTATGAAGAATAAAGAATATTATATTGAACGGCTAAAAAAAGAAAATCCAAGCACTTATGTATCGCTTACAAAAAACGAGAAACTACATCCTTAATTTTTTTTTAATAAGCGGTCGGGATTAATGTGATTCAAACCTAAAAGAATCTTTTTCCATCTGGCTCTACAGTCTGTAGAGTCTACTTGAAGTTGAGTCATAATACTTGGATTATCTATTGCCTCTGCGACATAAGTATTAATCGCGTCTATACCAATATGTACTTTTCCCGTCTTGTCGGTATAAGAATATGTATTAATGGTATCAATATCAAAATATTCCACATATTGCTCGAGTGTAATAATATGAACATTTGCGAACCCATTAGCATACTTAGCAGCATATTTCGGAATATATGCTAGTATTCTATTTAAATCAGCTTGAAATTTAGATTTCAGAGTGTTGGGACCAAAAAGAACTATGATTAAATGTTTATTTTCCCCAATATACCCCCTCTTAAATTTATCTCTTATAGCAGCCAGATCAATACTAAGTGTATAATCTATACCAATGTATTTTATCTTATCATCGAAAATAGGGATGAATCCCTTATTTCGTCTAATCTCATCTAAGCGTTCTTTATCACGCTCAAAAATGTCTTTAAAATTCTCATCTCTAATATACCCCCAATCGAGCTTAGAACCTAACAAACTTTTTCCTCCAAAAAGAGATACAGGAAATTCTGCACCTACTTTTACCATGTGCTTGGCGCCCTTAGTATCTCTAATATCTTTCGCTTGTAAATATTGTATAATATTATGTGAAAATGTGCCTGCTAATGTATCCTTTATAGAACCTATTTTGCTAGATAGGTCGATATAATTATTTATATAAAAATCGATGATTTTAATGATTCTTTCCCTTCTTTGCTTATTATCACCTTTAGAATCTTTAAATATATCTGTAACGAACTTTTTTATTATCTTCCATGACTTAATATTGGGAAAACTAAATTTTGCCGAAGGAGTAACTTTATTTGTAAAGAAATTTTTAGATTTTGAATATGGATTTGATCAAAAATAACTTCCTTAGTTTAAATACGATTTTTTTTAACTTATTATTTATCGTGGTCTAAAGCAATA
>SHMU01000076.1 GCA_008080765.1 Promethearchaeota archaeon
ATTGCTTTAGACCACGATAAATAATAAGTTAAAAAAAATCGTATTTAAACTAAGGAAGTTATTTTTGATCAAATCCTTAATTCAAAAATAGAGTTAATTTTTAATAAATTATGAAAATTTGATTTATGCTTTTGCAATTTCTTTATATATACAATTTGTCAACACATTGGGCTCCAAGATATTAATTTTTCCGTGATTACTAAAACTTTCAGAATAAGCTTGATCTAAAAAACGCTCTACATCTTTAACTGATAAATCGTCCGCAACATATGCGAGATTTAATTGTTTCAATCTATAAGCATTGGATTGCTGCTCCCAGTGATATTGTAAAGGAATTGTATAGAAGGGTTTTTTAAATAGCATTGTTTCCCAGGAGAGCGAAAATCCGCTGTGTCCCATAACTCCTTTACTGGAGGCCATATCAATTAAGAAATTTGTTCGTGAAGTCTCTTTGAAAATAATATTTTTATGTCTTTGAGTGAAATTAAACCCATATACAAAAAATTTTTCGCGTGGGAATTGGGAGAAAACCCTACAAATTTGTTTCTTTTCTATATAAGGCAAATAGACGCAAAAATGATCATTATTTTCTGTTTCTGTAATATATTTATCCAATTCTGGCTTTCTAATTAAAGGAAATAAGGTTTGTCTATGGCGACGTATTGGCATATTTACTAGATCCAGCGCAAAAATATGAGAAAAATATGGCACTGTCATAGCAAGTGCAACGACCACATTGAAAATATCTGATTTTTTTCCGGGTGCTCTTAATGCTCCGGGATGAATAAGAGAATGTTGATGATCGATTACAATTACAGGCTTCCGTAAGAAAAAGCCTGCCAAGCAAGTTGATATTTCAAAATCACTTAATATCGCATCATACTCTCCGCTTGAACTCAACCGAAGAGTTTTAAATAAAGACTTAAATATAGATCGTGACTTCGTGAGGTTTTCAACGAATGTCTTGGCGGGATCCACATTTTTATGACTATTAAATTTCATATGATAGCCATGAATATGCATCCATTTTTTGGCCAATTCATAGGCATAGGTAGGAGGAGTTGGACCGCTAAAGAGACATTCGACCTCGTGTCCATCTTCTCGTAATTGGTTTATAATTGTCCTCGACCTGTTTAGGTGTCCTTGCCCAATGGTATTTATTCCATAGAGTAATTTAATTGGTTATTCACACCCTCTTTTAATTTTGTTATTTTTGTGAAAGATTTAAATTTTGAAAATCCTAAAACTTATCTCTTTATTTAAGAAATCGTATTTCTCCTTAAATTTATTACTTACATAGTTTTTAGTGCTCAATATACTAAATAATATCTCCTATACTCTATATAGATCTATAAAGAGAAAAATCTATAATATATTGAAAAAAAACCACACTTTAGTAGAATTTTTTCAAAAAGCTTTCCCTGCATGCTTTATTCATTTATTTTTTGTTTTTTCTTCCCATTGAAAATCCAAAATTACCTGCTTTTTAGTAAAAAAGTAGGAAATCAAGAGGATTAACGCACAAATTGGACCCCACAGAGTTAACCCAAAAGAAAACGTTTGAGCTCCAACATCAATGGGCTTTAATGAAGTTAACATTCCAAGTAATAAAATACCTACCGCTTGAAAGAGGTTTAATACTAAAAATGGAAAGCCTGTATAGGTGCCTGCAAGTAAATTACCCGATTCCCTATTTTCATCTTGAGAGATATCGGCATAAATGATGTAAGGAAAAAGATTCCATCCGGCATTGATCAATCCCATAAATAATGTAAAGATAATTCCAATAATTATTGGTGGGATTAAGAAGCTTAGCAATCCCAATAAAGTGCTTGGTAATGAACAGATTGCAATAATTAAAATAATGAGAAGGCTTTTTTTCTTTCCTTTCTGTTCAATTTTTTTTCTCCATAGATATAAAAAAGTCAAGGTACCAATTGCCAGAACAGCTCCAATAAGTAAATACTGAACATTTTGGAGTCCTAATACTTCTTGATTATAGGTGAGAATTCCCGAAGCTATAATGGACCATGCGATCCCAGAAAATCCATGCATGAAAACGACTCTTAGGAAGTTTGTATTCTGTAAGATAATATGGAGATTTTCCTTCAGATTGGTATTTATTGAATGATATTTCTCTCTTGGAAAAAATAAGACTAATAGATAAAACAGACTGATAGTTAGGATACCAATAATAATAATTACCAACGAATATGTTAAGGAAATATCATGAATGTTGGTTTTTAAACTTGAAAAAATGTCGGAAAACACGAAAAAAACTAAAATTCCCATTAATCCTGTTCCAATGTAGTTAAAGATATTTTGGATTTGAGAGACTTCTGGTCTTTCTTCGACTTTGAATATTTCTGCCATCCATGCTTGGTATGGAGTAGTAACTGAATAGCTAAAGCGAAATAGAATCTCAAATAGCAATAACCAGATAAATAGCATAATATCATTAGTTATATCAAGAAAAAGGTTGGGTAAAAAGAGAAATATGAAAGAGGCTCCTAATAGAGGTGATAACAGAAGAATATATGGTTTTCTTCTTCCTAACTTGGTATATTTGAGATCACTGAGCCATCCAATGAGAAATTGTCCTAATGCGATGCTAATATAGCCGCACGCGAGAGCAATTCCCACTAAAAGAGGATGTAATTTAAAGCTAAACACATAGAGCGTATAAATGGAAAAGGATTCTAATCCAAGAACTAATGAAGTCATTGAACGTGGTAGACCATAAAGAATTTTAAGAAATATGGATGATTGATGTTTTAATTTTTCTCTATAATCTTCTTGAGAGCTACTCATGATGATTTATTCAGCTAAAACAAGAATAATTTGAGTGAAGATATTTATTAAAGATTTTAAATCTATGTTATATATAATCTATAGTTCTTGTAGTTCGATGATCTTTAAAGATTTATTAGTATCTGGAATATAAGTATATACATAAGAATAGAATTATAAATATAATATAATGATGAATAATAATGGCTCCAACAGCAGCATCAGCACAAGCTCTTGACAAGTTGCGTGTATTAAACCCATATCTTGGATGGTATGTAATTCCGATACTTGCAATTGTCCTCTATATTTATGGAGTAGAAATCCAAAAGGCTCGCAAAACGGGAAACTGGGCTCCTATTTTTGCTGGATTGACTATATTAGGATTAGACTTGATAAATGAGGTTTGGAATGCTTTAGTCTTCTTTTTTACCGGGTATTCCGCCTTTTGGACGACACCCGGTGCAAGCGCATATATTATTCTGATAGGATGGAATATTGAGATCTTCTTTATGTTCTCAATTGCGGGTATTATATTTTCTAAATTTTTATCAGAAAACAAAGAAGAAAAAATCCTTGGAATCTCCAATCGATGGTTCAATGCAATATTGTTTGCAGCATTCTGCGTAATAGTGGAGATCCTTTTAAACTGGGGGAATTACTTAATATGGGAATATGTATGGTGGCATTGGTATAATCCTGTTCTCATCTTTCTGATTGGATATTTTCATTTCTTTGTAGGCGCGTTTTATGTGTATGATATGGAGGATAAGAAGAAGCAAATACGCTCTGTGGGTATCATATATGCCATAGGACTCAGCACATTTCTTCTATTTATCCTACTAGGATGGATTTAGCTTTAATTTTTAATTCTTTCTTTTTTTTCCTTTCTCGTTTTTTTCAAATAAAAGATAGATTGTTGATAGCAAAAGATTTTAAGAGACAATTTACAAATTACTTTATTTAACTAATTAGCATATTAATAAAAAAGGTATTTGAGCAAAATTATATCAAATGGCGAATCTATATCGGCTGATTAATTCTTCCTATTTTGCCAATCCTAGTTCAAAGTGATAAGAATACTATCGATAAGTATAAATAGGAGTATGAGTATAAGTTATATTGTATTAAGTAACCGATCTAATTTTTAATATTTGTAAACAAAAATAAACAACAGGAGCGTAGTTGAGACTAAAATTGGTCGCAATTATGAATGATCTTTTTCAAAGATCAAGGCAATTTTTTGAAAGTGGCGATATCCCGAAAACTTTAGAAACCTATGAGAAAGCAATTTCAAGTATCAATCATTCTGAGGATAGCGGAAAATATATCAATTTTTTATCTAAATTATTAAAACATTGTAGAGAGCATAATCTTCAAGAAGAAGAAGCTATTGTTCTACGAGATATGGGACGAACTTATTCTGTATTTAAACAATATGTGGAGTCTCTAAAACATCATTGGCTTTCTTTAAAAATTCAGAGAAAACTTGGAAAAAAAATAGAAATTGCACAAGGGTTGATGTTCATTGCCGAAGATTTAGAAGTAAGAGGTGATTATGATGAATCAATTGAATCCTATGAAGAGGCAATGCAAATATTTAAAACCTTAGGTAAGGAGGATGAGGTTTCAATGATTAGTAAGAAATTGAAGAAACTCGAAGACTTTTCTAAGGAAGCTCTTGAAGAGGAATTTATTCGCTCTAAATTCAATATTGATGATTATTGATGATATAATTTAAAATATATTTAGAGAATCATTACTACTTCAAACAAATAATTCACTTAGGATGATAAAATAAATTTTTAAACCGATAGATTCGCCGAAATTTATTTTTGATCCTATTTTTTTATTTCATTTTATTAAAAAGTAATTACAGAAGAAACTTCTTTTTATCAAGATCGATTGTTTTAAAGAAAATCTGGTGTAATTTATGTATTGAATATTTTGTTTTTTGCCTGATTTTTCTTAGATCTTCATATTCTGGTTTGATATTCACAATTTCCTTTTGATTATTGTGCCGAAAGTAGGAGGATTTATATCTTACAGGATAGAATATACCATTAATTTCCAAATTGATGCTTTCTATTTCTCTTTCTATACATATACGATCAATTGTATGATACCGGACACCTAAAGTTCCAAGTGTGCTAATTATACGTCTAATTATGTTAAATTTTACCTCAGGTTTACATAAGACTGTGATGGAATAACATGGCCTGTTTTTTTTCGTAATTGCTTGACGAACTTCAATGTCTAATATGTCCTCCTCCTTCATAACATCAAAAAAATCTCCTATGCATTCTCCGGAAATATCGTCTATGTTAGTCTCTATTATCGAAACTTGTTCTCTATATTTAGCCAAAGGATTTATGGTAGTTTCTAAGTTGGGCTGGTCGCTCCTCCCGTGAAAGATTCTTAACATATTCAAAAAATTTGGAAAAGTTTTCTGCCCAATACTATGTCCTGTATTGAGAATATTAAAAGCAATTCTTTTAACAGCGGGATTTAAATTTGTTAACAATGCTACGCCCGTTGGAGTACTTATTTCTTCTTGTACTGGTCCGAGTTGAGTAAGTAATTTTGATGTTTCTATTATTTTTACTGTTGCGGGAGCTGGAACTGGAATTACCCCATGGGCAGCTTTAATTGTACCTCCACCTAATGGTAATATACTGCAATAAATTTTAAGCTCTTCTGAAAAAGCACCAAGAAGCTCTAAGCTTTTGCTAACTCCTAAAATATCGATTAACGTATCAACAGAACTTAATTCATGTAAATGTATTTTTTCCTTTAATTTTCTATGAACTTCCGCCTCAGCTGTTATCAAAGTGTCCAAAACATCATTAGCATATCGAGATGTCTCTGATTTAAAGTCTTTGTCCTTTAAGAATTGATTTAAAGCGTCTTTCAGAGCTTTAATTGATCGGTGAGTCTTTTTTTCCGTCAAATCGATATGTAATTGACTTACCCAAATATCGTTTTTCTTGACTTTATCCATTTTGATTTTTAATTTAGATACGCCCTTTAAGTAGCCTTTTAAGTCACATAAAGAATCTAGTAGTTTTTGTGAATTTGGGAGTAATTCTAATAAGGCAGCTAAAAACATATCACCCGATATTCCCGAGTTGCTACAATCAATATATAATATATTCAGCTCATTTCACCTATCTATATATTATCTTTCGTGCATATTAGCTAATAAGTATTCATTTTATTTCTTTATAAGGTTAGAAAATCGTAAATAAACTGCCTTGAGTTAAAACAAGCAATTGGATCAAGAAAGACTGATATATTATGGCAATCGAAGAATTTGAAGCGAGTTTTAAGATGAAATTGCCCGATAAGAAAACAAATATTAATATAAGAATCCCTTGTAAGGAGCCAATCATCCCAGATATTGAACCTATTGCAGCAAAGAGTATTGAGATGCCAAAAAATGGTACCAACCCGATAACAGATAAACTAAATTGAGAGCGTTTTTTATCATATCCGGATATCTTTAACATTTTCGCTTCTTTTTGCCCGATATAAAACCCAGGAATTGTAAGGATGGTAAATATTATTAACCATAAGGCTCGTGAAGTGTTCATTGGAAACACAAAATTAATTCCCGAATTATAGAAAAACATACTCGCACTGATGAAAAGAATGGCGCTAGATATTGCAAGTAAGTTATTCTCGTCTTTTTTGAACTTACTGGATCCTAATTTGATAGAAAAGTTTCCTTCTGTTCCGGGCATTTTGTTTTTCAGATAAAGAATAATCATAAAAATCCCATAACTCCCCAAAAATCCCACATAAAAAAGACTAAATACGGGTAAACCGATTGGGATAAGAAAGAATGATGAAATCAATCCAAGAGCTATCGGCAAGCTTCCGAGCCATGCGAGTAATTTGTAACCCAAGAATTTTTTTAGATTGGTGATTTGGACATTAAATAATTCTTCCTCCCCGGTAACAGTAGTAATTTTTGTTTTTTCTGAGATCTTATTTTTTTCGTTTTTTTCGTCTTTGGGGATTTTACTTTCATTCTTATTCTTATTCTTATTCTTATTCTTATTCTTATTCTTATTCTTATTCTTATTCTTATTCTTATTCTCTTTCTGCAAACCATGAATATACTTAATTCCTGCTATAGGAATCAATATGAAACCTATCAATGCAACAATCCAGAGGGCCTTTCTAATGAGTGCTTTAGCAGCAAAATAATTTGGGGTGAGATCAAGTCCTAATTCTCTCAAGGCCCAGTTAATTGCATCTGAGATTAATATTGGATCGTATATTTCATAATTATGAAATATGTGTTCATATATAATTAAATCACGCGTGTAGGGACTTAGCTCAGCCCCCAATTTATAGTATAATTTTTTTGCAGCACTTGGTCTTAAAATGTCGTCCCAAGACCCCGATAAGAGTAAAATGTCTACAGGAGGATTAATGGCTGTAAGATTTAAAACCCAAAGTAGATTTAGATCTGAAACACCAGTAAAAAAATCAGATTGTACATTTACCTCCAAGTTAACTTGAGTTCCCAGCAAAATTAATCCACCAACTGGATTTGGGTCTAAGGTGGCAGATTGAAGCGCTACTCTGGCTCCCATACTATGCCCCACCATAATAATTCGGGAATCGGGAAGTCCAGAAAGCAATCTAAACTGGTTTTTTGCGATTATTACTTGTTTTGCCAACCGATAGGTAGCCGCATTATCAAATCCTAAGGAGCCCGATGATCGACCTTGCCCGGAAAAATCAAATGTAAACACATGAAATCCTATACTTGCAAATTCAGAAGCAATTGATTTCATCGCTATCTGATCGCTCCCAAAGCCTTCTAATATAAGTACCCCTGCCAACCGATTGCCTGGAGTATATTCACCTACTAATATATCTCCATTGGTATCTGGAAAGTTTATAGTTTTAGAGCGTGTTAAGGGATAATCTATGATATAGAGCATGCTGAGCGAGGCCACTACTAAAATAATGCCCATCCCCATTAATGCAAATAGTGACCGATTTTTTATCTGTTTCATAAATGCCTTAATCCTTAATATTTAGTAGTTTAGTGTATAAATATAATAAAAATACAAAAATAAAAAAAGAAAGGACTTATGCCTTAAACCGTTTATCATTGATAATTTTTTCAATTGCTTCTACTGCCTTTTTGTCCCATTCATCATACGGATCAATATCTTTACCACAATTTTGGCAAAAGGTATCTGATCTCATATCATCATAATCCCCCCTCAGCATATCCCCATTGAGCGTACCACCGCAGTAGAAGCAAACACCATCATTCCATCTGTCCAGGATCTTATCGATCCTCGCTAATTTTTCACTAGAGTTCATAATACTCACAATCAGTTGATTTTTATTTATCCTATCTAACTCGTGTTTTTTTTACTCTTATGTTATATTATATAAAATACTATTTCAATAAAATATTGCATCGCTAATAATTAAATAAATTAATTATTTTAAAACCCAATGCTATAATTATACTAAAAAAATACTATTAAAAATCTTTAATTATTAAATTTCGATTTTTTATAAGTGAATTTGAAACCACAATAGCACATCTAAATCAATTTCTCGCGGCTTTACCGAGTGTTCATAGTAATGATCCTTTAATAAACCATATGCTTAAATCAATAAAATCTATTATAGTCAATAATAAAAGAGTAAAGCTTGCCAGTAATTATTATAATGTTAATCCTAGTTAATGATATTGCCATAGAAGAGCAAGAAAAATATTGCGAATTTTTAAAATAATAATGAGAACTTATTAACTAAGTTTAGATGCTCATTTAAAACGTTATCAATGAAAAAAATAATAAAAACAATTAAACAACTAATGATTAAAAAAATTATCAGTCTATTCTAAAAAGAACTTTTCAACATACATAGAATTATTTAATCTATTGATTAAATTAAAAAGGAGCTAATATTAGAATGAAATTAACAAGCCTCACTATCACGGAGTTAATCAAATCAGATTCTAAATTAACATTTCTCGTCGGTGCAGGATGTTCTGTTGACTCTCCTTCACGACAACCTGCAGGACGGGCGATGATGGATGCGATGATTGAATATACTTGTCCTGAATCTGATCAAGATAAAATTCGAAACATTAAAGATTTAAGGTTTGAGGGTTTAGTCGAAAAAATTAGAGATGCTTTAGATAACGACTTAAAAATAATAGATTATTATGGTCAATGCGATAAGCCAAATTTACAGCATTTTTTTTTAGCGGATATGATTAGAAAAGGCAATTATGTAATGACCACTAATTTCGATTTTTTAATAGAACATGCGTTGCTTGAGTTAGGAGTATCTAAAGAAGATATCATTACCATAATTACAAGAAATGATTTTGAAAAATATAGCAATCCTGATGAATTAGTAGAGCAAAAAAAATTGACCTTGTACAAGATACATGGGTCAACAGAAAATATTATTACTGGTGAATCGACAAAGGACACTTTAGTCGCAACGATTCAAGCATTTGGTTCTAATAAAGAAGGATTAAATGTATTTCAAATCGAACCGTTTAAAAAACCCTTATTTGATAATATTTCAAAAGGAAGGTCGCTTGTAGTAATGGGATATTCTGGAAGCGATGATTTTGATGTGGTTCCTACTTTAAAAGTATTAAAAAATATCAAAAATGTTATTTGGTTTAATTTTGTTTATGATGATGAAGGAAAAACAAAAGTGTACGAAATTGATGATTCAACCATTGAAATTACGGAAGACCTAGATAAAACGACTCAGATCCTCGCAGAGGTCCAGAGAATGAAGAACTCAGAGCATGTATACCGAATAGATGCTAATTTAAGCAGAATTATTAAAGAAATAATTGAAATTAAACCGGACTTAAGTGCTAAGGAGTTCTCTCTCAGTCCAATAGAATGGCTTGAGTCTGAGATTAATAGACCTCATTTAATTGATAAATTAACCATCGCATTTGAGATTTTTAGGGATTTTAATATGTATGATGATGCTCTTAGATGTCAAGAAGAAATCCTGGAATGGGCTCGAAAAGAAAACAATAAGAATTGGATTTCCACTGCAATAAATAATATTGGCGTCATATTTATGGATAAAGGTCAATATTCAGAGGCGTTGAATAAATATAATGAAGCAATTGCAATTAATGAAGAATTATGTCAACAAAACAAATTAGCCGCATCCTATTCAAATATAGCTGCAATTCATCATTTTCGAAATGAATACGAAGAGGCACTCGAAAAATATGAGTATGGAATGGAATTATATGAAAAAATTGGCGACTTAGAGGGATTAGTAGTTAATTCTATAAGTATTGCCAGGATTCATTATGAAAGGGGGGCATATCAAAAATCTCTTGAACTTCTGGAAAAAGCTCTTAATATATGCGATCAATTGGGTGATTTAAATAAGAAAACCACGGTTTTTAGTGATATTGGACGCGTTAACGAAAGCTTAAGTAAATATTCAGAAGCATTACAATATTATGATAAATCTTTAAAGCTTGCTGAGCAATTAGGTCATATGAGACAAATCTCAAATATCTATAATAACATGGGTTTAATTTTCTATAGAAAAAGCAATTACAATAAGGCATTAAAATATTATTACTTATCACTAGAAATTGATGAAAAACTGGGACATTTACCTTCAAAAGCGGTTTCTTTATGCAATATCGCAGACATTCATAGCGCTCACGGAAATTTCTCAAAAGCATTGGAGTTGCTTAAAGAAGCATTAAAGATACAAGAAAAAGCGGGAATTATTATGGAAAAAGCGAATATTATGGGGAGTATAGGTAACATCCTCTATAATCAAGCAAAATATGATGATGCTTTGAAAAAATTTAATGAAGCTCTTGAAGTATATGAAAAAGTAGATTCTTTAACTAATAAGGCTCAAGCTCTAAAGAATATTGGAGCGGTTCATAAGATTAAAGGAGATTACCAGAAAGCTCTCAAATATTATACTGAAGCGCTTGAGATTCATGAAAGATTAGGAGAAGTCGCTAGAAAGGCAAATTGCCTCTATTTAATTGGAAGTATTTATTTAAATCAGAAAAGATATAATGAAGCGTTTAATATTTATACGGAATCACTAGAAATTGCAGAAAGATTAGGAGATTTAGAATTACAAGCGAAAAATATGAATGCTCTAGGGTTAGTATATAAATCCATCGGAAATAATGGAAAAGCACTACAATCTTACCAAAATGCGATGGAAATTTTTGAAAACCTTGATCAAGAACAGAACATAGGTGTCACACTTAGCAATATTGGAGCAATTTATAAAGAACAGGGAAATATGGATACTGCTCTTGAAACTTTTGAAAAATCATTAATGATTCTAAATAAATATAATGATTTACTACAAAAATCATTCACACTTGATTTTATTGGAGAGCTCTATTTTATCAAGGGAGAAATCAATAAGTCACTAAAATATTATAATGAGGCAATCAAACTTAAACAAGAGATTGGGTTGCCCCAAAAAATGATTGCTTCTTTAGCTAATCTTGGAAATTTATTTAGGAGGAGACTAAAAGATTACTCACAAGCTTTAGTTTACTTTGAAAAAGCATTTCAGATCGCAGAAGAAACGGAAGACTTAATGAGTAAAGCAATTATTCTATCCAATAAAGCTTTTGTGTACGAAGATCAAGAAGATTATACTAAAGCAATTAAGCTTCATTTAGAAGCATTGGAAATTGATGAAGAACTTAATAATTTCCAAGGTATTGATTCAAAAGCATTTAATATAGCTGTAAATTATCGAAGCTTAGAAATATTTGATAAAGCAATCGAATATTATCAAAAGAGCTTTAACGCTGCAAAAAAAATAGGAGATCTTGAATCACAAGCAAATACACTATGGCATATTGGAAATACTTATCAATCATGGGAAAAATATTCTGATGCAATAATTGCTTTAGAAAAGGCGCAACAGCTATACAAAGCTGTTCAAGATAAGGTGGGAGTAGATAATTGCCTCTATAAAATAGGAGAAATCTATGACCATAATGAAGAATATCAGAAAGCATTAGATGCTTTCAAAAAAGCTTTAGATTTTGCAACGGAAATAAATGACTTACCTAATATTGGATATTATCAATATACAATAGGAAGATTATATTTTTCCATGCAAAAATACAAAGAAGCCATAGTTCCTCTAAAAAAATCAATTGAAATAAGACAAAATCTTGATGATAGTGAAGGGTTAGGAGCATGTTTCTGGCGCTTAGGTAATTGCTACGCAAATATCGGAGACTTCCAAGCCTCTTTTGTATCCTTTCAAAAATCTCTAGAATATTACAAGAAAGCACAACGAAAGGATGCTGTCGCTAGATCGATGGTAGATCTCGGAAAAGCATTAGAAAAATCGGGTGATCAGAAATATGCTAATCAAAAATATAAAATAGCCATGCAAATGTACGAAGAACTTGGAAATATTGAAGAGGCAGAAAAATGCCGAAAACTATCAAAATAATAATAAGAAATCATTATATCAATTACAATTATATTTTTGAATTTAGTTTATATATTTATAATAATTAATGAATTACAAATTAAATAACATATTATTTTATGAGTGAATTAGAAACTACAAAAGCGTATCTCAATCAACTGCCCGCAACATTACTGAGTCTGCTTAATATAGATCCTCCATTAGACCATATACCTAAACCAATAGAATCGATTATACAAAAATACAAAGGTGTAAAACGTGTCAGCATTAATCTTATCGATAATTTTGGTCTATTTGAAATTACCTATTTTAAGCCGCGCTTTATTATTACAAACTCCGAAGTAATGGTTTTGTTAAGTACTAAAAATCCTTATACACTTGGTGTCCTCCATCAGTTAATGTTTGGTGGCTTTGAAGTGGAGCCTAACGGATTTCATTTCTTAAAATATCTCAATGGCCATGATAAACAATCTTGCTTTATTGGTCGAGAAAAGGATCTGAAACGTTATGATGGAGGCACACTTTCCAAATCAAAAGATTCGGATATGCAAACTTGGGTAGAATCCGCCAAGGCTATTAATAATTACGATCTTTCCTTCATGCATTATCTTGATTTCGAAGCACTTCATAAACAACAACAACGCCTTAAGCGAAATACCCCCGAGGAATTAATTGAGAAGTTAATATTACGTACCGATAAATGGATTCATGCCAATTACAAGCAACTCAGACCGGGCTCTCTTATGATTATTTTAGGCGATCATGGAAGGTCCAGAATGGATTTCGAGTATTCCGGAAAAATTGCGCAATGGAGAGAAGCCAGCGTGCCTATTGCTGTGTTTATCTCAAAATAATCACCAATCTGCATTCCATTTCACATACAAAATATAATCCTTATCAGTTGTTAATTATTACAAAAACTATGAGTGAAGAATATAAACGTTTTACAATCTCTCTGCCAAAGGATTTATACGAAGAATTTGAAGCTTTTAGGAAGCGCCTAAATATTTCTCGCTCTGATGCTGTTCGAAAAGCAATGCACCGCTGGGTTGCGATTTCAGCTCAAGAAAATATATCTGAAGCTCCAGGAGATGTAGTGGGTTGTATCAGTATGATTTATAGCCACGAGCATTTTAATGATGCTCATGAGCACCATGAGGATCAATCACAAGAACACCATCATGACCATGAACATGATTATGAACACGATCATGATTTCAGTAGCAGACCGATGTATGCAAGCTTAAAAAAGTCGGATGAGCTTTTGAAAAATGATCTTTCTCATCATTATTTGGATGTAATTATTTCAACTATGCATATCCATATCCAATATGATAAATGTGTAGAGATTATAGCCGTAAATGGTCCTTATGAAAGGGTAAAAGAGCTTAAAGATAATCTGGAACGATTAAAAAGCGTGTATTCAGTAGGGTTGTTTATCATTGACAAAGAGGTTCGTCCCGAGCAGAACCCATAATTTTCTAATTTTTGAGAAGAGGAGTAATATCTCGTTATCCTACATAAAGATACTAAAAGTCATTTAATTTTTGTCTTGTTTCACTCTTCCTGTGCTTTGGTCTTAAAACTATTTATTTCTTCTTGAACTCCTCCTCCTAAAGAAATGAGTGGTAAATCTAGTAAATTGAAATTTTTTCTAGTATTATACTTAAAAATTAATACATATTTCAAAGACATATTAATGATCTAAAAACTAAATATAAATTAATTATAAAAAACTCCTAAAGTCAAATTTAATTAGATAATTCTTATATAAAAATGGAAGCATATCAAAAATCGATAGAAGATTTATATGAAACCTTAGACACAAATGACAAGGGATTGTCTACTTCAGAAGCAGAAGCCCGTTTACAAAAGTATGGTAAAAATGAATTGGCTACGGGGCGGAAAAGCTCTCCCATCCTGCTTTTTCTTAACCAATTTAAGGATTTATTAGTAATAATATTAATTGTAGCAGGTTTGATAACTGCCCTTATAGGCATTGTTGAAAATGATCAAAACATAATCATTGAGGTTCTAGCTATAACTATTGTAATAATCTTAAATGCGGGACTTGGCTTTTATCAAGAATATTCCGCTGAGAAAGCAATCGAAGCTTTACAGTCTTTGGCAAAGAGTGATGTTGTCGTATTAAGGAATAATGAAAAAATAAGAGTAAAGGCAGAATATTTAGTTCCAGGAGATATAGTTTTCTTAGAAGCGGGTAATGTGATACCTGCTGATATCCGCTTAACTAAAAGCTACGAGATCAGTGTAAGCGAAGCAATATTAACGGGAGAATCTTTACCTGTGAGAAAGGATATTGAGTCTCTTCCTCAAGATACTCCTTTAGCAGAAAGAAAAAATATGGTACATAAAGGTACCAAAATTTCTAGTGGTTCCGGAAAGGGATTAGTTACCGAAACGGGTCTTAACACAGAATTGGGTAAAATTGCCACTTCATTATCTGAAATTGAAAGAGAAGATACTCCAATTCAAAAAAAATTGAACACTTTAGCGAAACAATTGACTCTATTTATTGTTATTATAGCAGCAAGTATTTTTGTTGTTCAAATTATTATTGTAGGGTTCGAGGAGTTTACAGAACTTTTCATTTTTGCTATAGGACTTGCAGTTGCGGCAGTTCCAGAAGGATTGCCAGCGGTTATGACCCTATCTCTGGCAATTGGAGTCACCCGCATGGCTCGAAAAAATGCACTTATTCGAAAACTTCCCGCTGTGGAAGTCCTTGGTTCCAGCACGGTGATTTGTACAGATAAAACAGGCACATTGACCAAAAATGAAATGACTGTGAAAGTCGTCTGGACACATCAAAAGACATATGAGATATCGGGTACAGGATATACAAATCTAGGTCATATCGTAGAGCAAACTACTGCGGAGGAGATCCAACCAGAATATAGACCTGAATTAGAATCTCTGATTGAAATAGCGGTTCTTGCGAATGAAGCTTCAATAGAATTCCAAGGAGAGGGAAAACCGTACAAAACCTTTGGAGACCCTACCGAAATTGCCTTATTAATTTTGGCAGAAAAAACAGAACAAACCGTCGAAAAAATTAAACAGAAATGGGATATTAATTACCTCTTTCCATTTGATAGTGATCGCAAGCGTATGAGTGTTATTGCACAAGAAAGAACCTCCGAAAGAAATAGAATTATGGTAAAGGGTGCTCTTGATATCCTACTTGATCGTTGCAATAATTATGTAGATGATGGAGTAGTCAAAGGCTTGGATCAAGAAACCAAGGAAAAGATCTTAAAAATTAGTGAAAGATTTTCTTCAAATTTTGCCTATAGAATTTTAGGCTTCGCTTTTCGAGATATAGACCAACAAGAAACAGAGCTTTTACTTAAAGAGAGAAACGTGGAAAATGTAGAAAATAATCTAATCTTCGAAGGTTTTGTGGGGATGATTGATCCTCCCCGAAGCTCTTCAAGACCCGCTGTTTTAAAAGCAAAGGAAGCAGGAATTCGTGTCGTCATGATTACGGGAGATCATAAAGAAACTGCGAGAGCTGTCGGCACTGAGATCTCCTTAGGTCTTAAAACAGAGCCTATCACTGGAAAAGAGCTTGATAAGATGTCTGAAGAAGAACTTCGCGATAAAGTTAAAGAAACAGAAATTTTCGCACGAGTAAATCCCTCCCATAAATTAAACATTATTAACGCTTTTAAATATCATGATGAAATTGTGGTAATGACGGGAGATGGTGTGAATGATGCTCCAGCGTTAAAGCGGGCCGATATAGGGGTAGCTATGGGGGTTACTGGAACTGACGTAGCTAAAGAGGCTAGCGATATGATCTTAGTTGATGATAATTTTGCAAATATTATTGAAGCCGTCAGTGAGGGCCGAAGAATCTATGATAATATAAAAAAATTCATTACTTATTTACTTTCTGCCAATGCTGGAGAGGTCATAACCGTCTTATTGCTTGTATTATTTGGACTTCTGCTCTTCCGACACATATTCATTCCGATTTTAGCGATACAACTATTGTACATAAATCTCGTAACTGATACTTTCCCTGCTCTCGCATTAGGTGTGAGTCCCCCTGAAGAAAATATAATGCTGAGGAAGCCAAGAGATCCCAAGGAACAATTGCTAAATAAAAATTTACTATTGTTTATCATATTTTTTGGGCTCTTCAATGCTCTGGGATGTACTTTTTTGTTTCTCTGGAGTATAGATTTCAATTTCTCAATCAATATTCAAACAGCAGATCTTACAAAATCTAGAACCATTATTTTTGCTGCATTGGTTATTTATCAAAGTTTTCAATGTTTATCAGTAAGTCAAAATGTAACCATTTTCTCAAAAAAAACATTCGAAAATAGACTTTTAATTGGAGCAATCTTTTTAGGTATTATTTTACTCCTAATTGCCATATATATTCCCTTCTTTCAAATATTCATTGGAACAGATCCTCTCCTACCGATAGAATGGTTAGTAATTCTTATTTCTGCTATTCCTATCCTTATCTTCCAAGAAATATATGAAAAATTCGTATTCAAAGCGGAAAATGAGATGTAAGTCAATTATGTAGAAGATACCAATTAAAATTAATCAATCTCTTAAATTTTTTTATATTACTTTCAATTTACGAAGCTATATTACTCAAATTAATCCCTAATATCTGTATTTTTAGAAGTTCTTCTGTTTCTGTTAAAATTAATTTGTAATTTATGTAAAATTCGTAATATATATGGAATTTATTCTATGAAACAAAAGCAAACTATAACTCAAAAATTTTGATTGAAATATCCGAAGCAAAAGGAATTGGAATAAAAAAAACCTAAAAATTCCTACCGTTTTAATCCTTGCTTACTAATAAAACAACGATAGATTATATCCTCAGACTTTTTGCACGTGAAAGTAAAAAAAGAGAGGGAGTAGTTAAATAAACGTTCTTAGGCAAGAAAGAGTATGCTTCAGGCGATTTGTATTGAACGTTTATTATGAAATACTACTTGTTGTAGATTGTGTGCTTAACTAAATAATATTAATTTTTGCCTATAAAAAGAGAGTGTTTGCTGATTTTCTGAATTTTAAAATATAAAGTGGGATTTCCCCTCAAAAAATGGAAGAATATGAAATAGTGCTTTCTTCAAATAGATATTAACCAGTTAACTATTTCCTTAACAATTGAAATGAATTAATCATTTTG
>SHMU01000077.1 GCA_008080765.1 Promethearchaeota archaeon
CTGTGGGATACATCCGAATTTTTTGGGTTAATTGCACGTTCTCTTCTCCTTGCGAGGGTCTCTTTCTCTACTAGTGTATAGTATGCGAGGTATTTAAAAGGAGGGGGTCCGTTACTTTAGTGATGTATAATGCGGAAGATCTCACCCACAGCATAAACCATGTAGATGCTCTGCGAAATTCATCCCCTCCATGAATGGAGGGGACTTCTTTCGCAATTAGTTAAAAATTTGCTGCACTTCATTTCAGAGAAATCTCTAATATCATTCTTTTAGAATTATTCAATACATGTTTATATCTAATAAATTAATTAATTCATTTAGGTATTAATACAAATGTTTAATTGGTATTTCCTTTATGAAAAATGAAGAATAACTATTTTTTCTCAAATTTATTGTATTAAAATAAAAGGAGTGATATAAAATATGGGAACTTTAACAGAAGAGGAAGTTAAAGGATTGCCACATCGATATGAAACGGTTCCATACAACACTTTTTTCAAGCTGTGGTATGCTCTTCAAAAGGCATTGCCGGAAGATGATAAAGGAGAAATTCTTACTCGAATAGGGAGAACAATAGGCAGAGAATTTAACGATGAAGGAATAGAAACTATTGAAGATTTCCTAAGGCAATTAAGACGATTTCTCGAAGAAGAATGGGCAATTACAGATAATGCTAGAATAGATCTTTCTAGAGATGAAGAGGGGAATGTTTCAAAGATCCTCGCCATGCAAGACAGCTGTAAAATGTGTTTTGCTAATACTTATTACAGATATCACGATTACGGAAGTCCGGCGTGTATGTTTCCTCAAGTTATGATGGGTATTTTACTCAAAGTGAGACGCAAATTTGGTTTTAAAAATATCCGATTTGAGGGGGTTAATAAAGGGGGCGTTGGTGAATGTGCTATGGTATGGAATGTAAACTAATTATCCCTTTTATTTTATTCAATTTTTTCTTTATTTATAAATTTTAACAAAAATCTTGATATATTGATACGCATTCTGTGGATATGAAATAATTTTAAATTAACCGATGTAATTTTATAAAAATTGATTTGAAATTAAACAAAATAAAATATTTTTACATCATGGAAAGAAAAAATATAATAATTTTTAGTATTTCATTGATTAGTATTGTAGGAATTTCTAGTATTTTATTCGCTCTTTATTTTACTCAATCAAACGAGGGAAAGAATGTTGAAGATTATCTCCCGCTTTTCTTACAGACACCAGAATATAATTATTCAGTAGTGAATGCATTTCCCAATCTCACATTTAACACACCTGTAGGATTATATTCTCCAAATGATGGAACTGACAGATTATTTGTAGTGGAACAAACAGGAAGAATATATGTATTTACTAACAGTTATTCCACATCACAAAAAGTATTATTTTTAAATTTAAGCAGTAATATTACTTATGGTGGTGAAAGAGGTCTGCTTGGACTAGCTTTTCATCCTAATTATACATCAAATGGTAAGTTCTATGTTGATTATATTGATATCTCTGGTAACTCTGTAATTGCTCAATATACTGTAAATAGCTCTGATATAAATAAGGCAAATTCTTCCAGTAGAATAATTCTTCTTACTCAATCTCAACCCGCAACAAATCATAATGGAGGCCAACTAGCATTTGGACCTGATGGATATTTATATGCTTCTTTTGGCGACGGAGGACAAAATAGTCAAGAAGCACAGGATCTAACCACTATTTTAGGAACAATAATTCGAATTGACATTAATTCAGGCTCACCTTATTCAATCCCCAATGATAATCCCTTTTATAACAATACCGAAGGATATAGAGAAGAGATCTGGGCATATGGACTCAGAAATCCATGGCGATTTAGCTTTGATAATAACACAGGGGAACTCTGGGCTGGTGATGTAGGAGCAGCTCTCTATGAGGAAATTGATATAATTACAAATGGCTCCAATTATGGATGGCCCATAATGGAAGGATTCCATTGTTATGGAGGTGGGACTTGCGATCAAACAAATTTAACCCTTCCAATATTTGAATATGTACATTTTCTTGGAAATGCGATAACTGGAGGCTTTGTCTATCGAGGATCGAACATAACCTCAGTACAAGGAGAATATATATATGGAGATTATGGAAGTGGAAGAATATGGGCATTATCATATAATCCTATTGATGGTACGGAAAATCGCATATTAATTGATACAGAGCTTCAAATAAGTTCCTTTGGTACAGATAATTCTAATGAGTTGTATATATGTGCTATAAATACAGGAAGGATCTATAAATTGAACGAAACAATAGGCTAAATTGAGTCTAATGAAACGAATAAATTTCATATATTCATCAAATCCACTATGATATACTATAACGAGTGGTATATTAGAAAGAACATAAATTTTAAATTTTTTTCTCCCTTCTAAATTAAAATCTTTTACTTTTTTAAGATTAATCTAATAGCATATCTATATCATTTCCTTTACTCATTTAGTTATAACTTCTATACAAATGGAGTACGTTCAAACTTTTTGCTGAATAATATAATTTTAAGGTAATTCAACTAAAGACATCGGAATATGATTTCAAAAAGTTTTTTTCTCTTGTAAAAATATCTAATATGATTATATGCTTAATGAACAACTAAACCAAACTATTATAGCTTATTTAACCATTATACTCGCAGTTTTCACGTGGTCTTTGGTGGAAATTATAGTCAAATTCGTTCAGAATGCAGTAGGACCTATTGCTCTTTCCTTTTTTCGATATTTTATTGGTGGATTATTTCTATTGATAATTCTCATTATAAAAAGGGATCTCTCCGGAATTATAAAAATGATTAGGAATAATTGGAAAGTATTTCTGCTTATTTCAATTATTGCATCAGGACTTTCCAATATCCTTTATTTTATCGGTGTAAACAATACGCAAGCTAATATTGCCAGCGCGATTCTTACAACTTATCCAATATGGATAACTATCTTTTCTTTCTTTCTCTTGAAAGAAAAGTCGAATATAGAATATAAAATTATTGGGATCATCTTAGGGGTTATTGGGGTGTTTATTTTGATTACTAATTTCAATTTTAGCGGGTTTTTAATGCAAGAAAATTTATTAGGAAATATATTAGTTCTCTGTGGATCGATTATTTGGGGGCTTTATACACCATTAGGAAAGAGGATTCAAACCAATGAAGAGGAGACTACTAATTGTGCTTTAAAATTCACCATGCTTTCTTTTGTATTTACATCAATATTTATATCTTTCATTGTATTATTGACTCCAGAAGTGCATACATTTTTTCAATATGATTTAAATTCTTGGTTTTGGGTATTATTTCTGGGAATTATTCCTACAGGATTTGGACAATATATTTTCTTTTTAGGGGTTAAGCATATTGAGGTATCTAAGGGGATATCCCTTGCATTTTTAAAACCGGTCTTTGCAACGATTCTTGCTTTTTTCATTTTACAAGAACAAACTACGTTTACATTATTAATTTCTATTGGTTTAGTTTCTTGTTCAGTGATATTGATTAATAGAAATCGTAATAATGCAGAAATAGAAGAGTTTAATAAAATTAAACCTTAACCCTTTATTTGAATTAGAGTGAGAGGAATTTATAATTCAAAAACCAAAATTTTTTTATCTCTTTAAATTTGATGAAAAGTATGACTGAGATGAAATTACCAATCATAGTTACCAAAGAAGATTGCCATAGATGTCATGAATTGAAGGACTGGCTGGATGAAAATGATGTAAAATTCATAGAACAGGATATTAATGATGAAAAATTCGTCCAGCAATTACTCCAAGACAAAAATTTTATAACAACTTTTTGCGATGCCGATGGGTGCATAGTTAACACCCCTGTGGTTATTATGGATGGAACTTATTATTTTAAAGAGCTCTGGGGCATTTCGGGATTACGAAAAGATAAAGCAAAAGAATTATTTTTAGAGTAGCATATCTTTCTTTTCTTATAACTTTACTTTCTTTTTATATTAATGCATTTTTTAGAGTTCCCATTCTTTTTATTACCATCTTAATTGCTTTTAGTCCCTCTTCATCAGTTTCTACACCTAATCTGCCTTCGTCTCTACTCCAAAGAGTTGCCCCCAGGTTAGCACCGAACGCACCACCAGAGACACATATAACGTGATTCTGTTGAAAGAAGTCCAAAATACTTCGAATCGCAATTTCTTGCCCCCCATTTCTATCTCCTCCTACTGCTAATGCCATTCCAACCTTATTCATAAATACATTTGGGTTTTTTGCAACTAGGGCTCTACATCGATCCATTACTGCTTTAATTTGAGCAGACAAAGTGCCTTGAAATACGGGAGTTCCAAAAAGAAGGAATTGTGCTTGTTCCAATGCAGGATAGAGTTCTTTAATGCTATCGTTATGAATGCACCCTTTTTTTTCTCGAATGCAATAGTCGCAGTGGATACAGAATTTAAGATTTTTACCTCGTACAGTCCAAAATTCAGTTTCAAACCCAAATTTTTTGGTGGCATAATCCAATGCATATTTTACTGCAAATTCGGTTCCTTGATTTCTGGGACTTCCGCAAACACCTAAAAGTAATACATTTTCTAATTTCATTTGACCAAATATATTAGTTATATAGTATATTAATTGTAATTACTCATATTACATTATAAATTTTGAAGTAAAAAAATATTAATTTACAGCTTTACTTTCTGACTCAAATGAACTCCGAAATCACTACTTTAGCGACAATTAAGATAAAGTTTCCCGAGGATATTTGGATTTCCGAAGTTTTCAATAAATATTTTGATGTGAAAATGGAGATTTTATATTTTTTACCTTATGATTTAGAAGAATCTATTGGAAATGCAGTAATTGAGATAAATCATCATAACATTGATTCTATCATTGAAGATATAGAATCACATCCTTCCGTATTTGAATTTCATATAGTAAATAAAGAAGCGAATAGAATAAAAATCAACGTAAAGACTAAGGACCCTTATCTGCTCTATGCTGTAATCAAGTGTGGAGTGCTTGTAGATTTTCCCGTTAAAGTTGAAGAGGGATATGCTTACTGGGATTTAATCTCTACGCGAAGAAGTATCGATGAGGTATTATCTTTATTTGAAGAAGAAGGGATCAAATATGAATTGCTCAGAATAGGAAATTCCAATATTAATTTAGAAGATGGAAAGTATGAATTAAGCTTAGATGAATTGGAATTGCTGGGTATGGCGATTAGAGAAGGCTTTTTTGATGTACCTCGAAAGATTTCCCTTGAAGAGTTAAGTCATAAAATGAACAAATCAAAATCAACTCTTTCGGTGCAACTGCGAAAAATCATAAAGAAGAAAGTTCTGGCAAATCCCTAGAGTAAATATGTTCTATTCAATCTATAACTTTATTTTCATTTAATCTTCTATAAATATATCTTGACAAAATGAATTAGATTTCTCAATAGTCCCTCTCACAGGACAAATTTCTGCTGCTTTTTGAATAACCTTTTTAATTTTCGAGAGAGGCTCTTTTGTAGAAATAAACCACTTAAAATGAAAAGCATAAAATCCCGGGGGATCATTAGTTTCATTGTTCCAAAGTGCTCGTAAATCGTACTTAGCGGAGAGTCTTAATTTTAAATGGGTTACTTTCAATTTCATTAAAGAACAAATTAATGATACAGTGAGGTATGAACAACTTGCCAGAGATGAAAGTAACAATTGCATAGGATTCGGTGCTTTATTGGAACCCCCCACTTCATCATCCTCATCACATTCAATAATAAAATTCCCTATTTTATTTTCTAAATGTAAATTGTCTATTTGTTCAGTTTCCACAACAAATTCTTTGTTAAATAGAGATTCTGCCTTCTTATCGCTTCTTAATTTACGTATTTGTTTCATTCGTTCTAAATATGCTTTAATCGTCGTTTTTGTTAATAAGGTTTCGGTTTCCTTCATCTGAAATCAATTAAATCTGATATTTTTCTAAAGAAAATTGTTCTTCTTTCGAAGCTACATTCTCTTCCTATTAAATTTAGTGGATTAATCTTTTAAACTATAAAAATATATAATAAGAGAGAGTTCAAAACTTATGCTTCAATCGTTCCCTCTCGACTAATAATAGTTTCTTTGACTGATATAGGTCTCTCGATTTTTGCGAGAATTGTATCCAAAAAGAGATTTAATTTACGACAGCAAGGAACTTCCATTAAAACCAATTCGATTTTTTTAATGGGATTTTCTTTCAGAATTCTTTCCAGTTTGTCCAATTCTGCTTCTCCAATACCTAGCATAGGACATAAAGTTATAAGAGGTCTTCCACGCATGATTTTTCTATGAAAATCTCCAAAAGCAACAGGAGAACAATCGGAGACTATAACTAATTCTTCTTTATTAAAATAGGGAGTATTTGGATTTATTAAAGATAACTTTATCGGCCATTGCCTTAAAGCAGAAGGAATTTTATCGGTTTTTGCAGTATCCACCCAGGGGGTATTAAATACTACTGTTTTGGAAGAGGGGCACGAACAGACATGAACACTTTCTTGACCAGTATTCTTCTTTTTTTCAATAGAATTCATATGTTCTTCGACAAGATCCTCATCGAATTCATAGGCTTCCCGTCTTTCTATGGTAAGTGCTCCCTCGGGGCATTCACCGATACATGCACCCAACCCATCGCAATAACTTTCATTTACTACTTCAGCTTTCCCATCTATAATTTCTAAGGCACCTTCCGCGCAGCCAATAACGCATTTCCCACAGCCTGTACACAAATCTCTATCAATCTTTATGATATTGCGGATTATTTTTTTCCTTTGTTTTGTTTCACTCATGATTATAATTAGAAGAGGGTTTTACATATTTTTTGCCTCGAACATGTTCCATGGTTTAATATCCCATAGAAATAATAAGTGGGAATTTATATTTTAAAAATAATAATCTTAATAAATATGATTAATACAAGGATCCTAATAAGTAAGCTATGAATAATTAGGGTTAAACACATTTAAGAAGATGGATCTTGTAGAATTTAAGAGCCAATTTTATCAAAATACTTTGAATAGAAACTATAATGAAGCGATAGCACTTGTAGAGAAGGGTTTGAAAGAGGGAATACCTCCTGAAGACTTAATAACCGAGGGGATTGCCGATACACTCAATAGATTTCAGAATTTCACGGATAAGGGGTATGAAAAAGTATCTGCCTTTCAGCTACTGGCAGTAGGTAAAATTGCCGAAGATTCAATGGAGAAAATTAGACCACAATTAGAAAAAAGAGCAGGAGAGCAAGAAGAGAAGATCATTGTATTGGGGACAATTCAATCAGATTTCCACGCACTTGGGAAACGTATTTTAAAATTGTTCTTAGAAGTGAATAATTTTAAAGTAATCGATTTAGGTTTAGATGTGTCTCCCGATCAATTTGTAGAAGCCGTAAAAAAGTATAATGCGGATTATCTATTCATCAGCACCATGATGCTTCATAATATTATAGGAATTAAGAGAGTAGGAGACCTTTTAATACAAAAAAATCTTAGGAGTAAGGTCAAGTTTTTTGTTGGGGGCGCTCCTTTTAATTATAATTATGGTTTGGTCAAAAAAGTCAATGCTGATGATTCTGCCGAAAATATTCACGAATTGATTGAGAAATTGACTGGGAAACTCACTGAGAAAAGAAGTAGATGGAAGAAGGTGATAAGATTTTTCAAACGAGGTGAATAATAATGCCTTTAATCAGAGAATATGAAAATGATGAATTTAATGCAGTAGACCGAATTCTTTCAATTGTATCAGGAACGTTGCCCGATAGAATCCCAATTTTTCCGATGATTGATACTAAACCGGCAGAATTATTAAATTTGTCTGTTAAGCAATATTATAGCAAGGCAAAAAACGTGATAGCGGGGCAAGCTAAACTCCAAGAACTATTAAATCTTGATTATGTATCTAACTTTTTCTATCTGGCCATTGAGTCTGAACTTTTTGGAATGAAATCTTTATTTTTTGAGCAGGGATCTCCTAATGCGGGTCAACCAATCGCTAAAGATTTAGCCTTTTTTAAAACTATGGAGTTGCCCGATCTCAATGAAAGTCCTCTATATCAAAAGACATTATCAACAACAAAAGGATTGGTGGACCAATTTAAGGGGAAAAAACCGATTCTATCCGTTCAAACCGCGCCGTTTTCGCTTCCAGCAATGCTAATGGGTACTTCCAGATGGTTTGAATCGATTCTAATGTTTCCAGAACGTATTGTGGAAGGAATAGAATTTGCTACTAAATTTGCAGAGCTATGGGCAAAGGGCCATTTAGAAATGGGAGCAGATATCATTGTATTAGTAGATGGCGTTGGCACTGCAACCTCAATTCCAAAAGACCTTTTTGAAGATCATGTAATTCCTATCTATCAAGACTTAAATAAAAGGATTGATGCACCAATCGTTTTCTACACAGCAGGAGGAGATATGCTACCATTTGCTGATGTTTTTCATAAAACTGGAGCGATTGGGGTGTTTCCCTCTGCAGATGATGATCTTGAGGAGTTTATAAAAAGAGCAAATAACACCTACACGGTTTTTGGAAATCTCAATAATTTAGAACTTGGAGATTGGCCATCCCAATTCATGGAAGAAGCTATTAAGAAGGTTATCAATATCGGCAAACCGAACGGTAAATTTGTATTAGCTACTCAGCATATGATCCCAGACACAGTTCCAATTGATAAGATAGCAGACTTAATTCGCATTGCTTTACGATACGCATATTATTAAATATATTTCTTTATTATATTTACTATAAGTCAAGATGGTTTTTGCTTGATATTAATCTATTGATGATTGAGGATTAGGTGATAAGAATACTCTATAACTTAATGATAATGAATGAACAATCAGGGATTATAGTTGCAAATATACAATTAGCGGAGGACAGCATTAGTGAAGATATGGAAGGGCTCGCCTCGGGAATCCTTAAGGCTATTGGCTCGGTACTTAAAGAACTAAAGATTGGTCATATCAAAAGCTTACAAACCCATAAAAAACAAGTGATTTTGTACAAGAAAAAGGAGATTGAAAAAATTACAGATATCTTCATTAATGCAATAAATTGGGATACTTGGTCAGGTGAAGTAAGTATGTTTAATGATATGATTGATAAAGCGAAAAAACTGTTAATATTGTCCAGAGAAGAGATTATTGATTTATTAGATAAGGAATTTAGAACTTTGATAGCTCAAAATTCAGAAGTTTATGGCTTCAAGGTAGTCTCTAAGGGAGAGATGGTAAAAAGTTTTATAGATACGGACATTGAGAACTTTGAGCTAAGCAGTTTTTTGCAAAGTGATTTTTTCTCTCCTCTCAATACCAATATTCAAGATATACAAACTTTACTTATGAAATCGCTTGAAGAACGTACTAAAGAAAGATTTTTTATTGATTATGGTCAGATATCGATTTACATCAAGCAATACTTAAAAGACCTGTATATAGTTATATTCCTACTAGGAATGATTGACCCCCTGATGGATCTTCCCAAATTTGAAGACCAAATAACTAATATTGGTGATTTTGTATAATTGATTATAAGAAGTACTTGCTTGAATTTACTAAAGTGAGTGGTGTAAAAACAGTAGGGATTATATTAGATATAAATAATCCCCAAATCCATTTAGGCGGAGACGAAACTATAATAAGGAGCTCCGATCTGATGAAATTGCTGGATTTAATTCAGAAAAATGTTCTAAATTTATCAATTAGAAGTTTCAGGCTGCAGACTCTCGAGCATATATGTCTTTGTATTATCGAAGACATCTCTGCAATTTTCTTTCTCTTGGAAAAAACATGTAATTTGAAAGAATTACGACAACCGGTCAATCTATTTCTCAATGATGTTTTGATATCAATGTAGATGTTGAAAACTATATTAATAGTATCAACATATCTATTTCAAATAATTAAGATATTTTATTCTATCTATTAATTATTAGAATAACTTTAAAATAAAAATGAACTTATAATCAAAATATGGAGATTCATATAATTGGGAATAACGTGGGCGGTACTTTCACAGCACAGAATATCCGAAAGCAAAACGGTGATGCGGAAATTCATATTTATTCCGAAGAAAATCATAATTATTATACTCGGATAAAACTTCCCGAAATTATTTCCGAACAAATGATTATTGATGATTTAATCGTATTTAAGCAAGAATGGTATGATCACAACAGAATTAATACTCATTTAAATTCAAAAATAACTAAAATCGATCCCGAAGCCAAGACCTTTTTAATTGAAAATGGAGAGCAAATTTCCTATGATAAACTCGTTTTGGCAATAGGAAGTCATCCAAATATCCCTCCCATCACGAATGCACGAGAATCGGTTGGTAAAGGTGTATTTACTTTAAGAAATATTGAGGATGCATTAGAAATTAGACAGTATATAAAAAAAAACCATTGTGAAAAAGCAATCATAATCGGGGGTGGACTGTTGGGATTAGAACTTTCAAAACAAATCAAGAACTGTGGATTAGATACACGCGTGGTTGAATTCTTTCCGAGACTGCTTCCTCGGCAATTAGATGTAGATTGTGCGAACATGCTTGAACAAGAAGTAGAAGAAATGGGAATAGAGGTGGAATTGGATGCCAAAACGGACAAGATATTGGCAAACGATACGATAGAGGGTATTCTGCTAAAGAATGGAGTAATATATGAGGCAGATATAATTTTTATACAAGCAGGAGTAAAACCAAATGTTTCACTCGCTAAGGAGGCGGGAATTGATGTTAATAAAGGGATAGTAGTAAATGAATATCTTGAAGCTAGCAAAAAAGACATCTATGCTGTGGGAGATTGTATTGAATTTAATAGTCAAACGTGGGGCATTATTCCGGCCTGTATAGAACAATCAGAAATTGCAGCATCATCGATCTTAGGTAAGAAAGAAGAAAAATACAAGGGAACTACACCAAAAACAACCTTAAAGATAGTGGGCATTGATCTGACCTCTGTGGGCGTTCATGATCCCGAGGAAGTAGGAGGCGGGTGGGAAATATTAAAGAAAGCGGATAGAACCAGTAATTGCTATCAAAAAATTGTTTTAAAAGATAATAAACTCAAAGGAGCAATTTTATTTGGTAAAAAGGACGCCGTTTCGTTTGTAAATAAAAATATAGAATCTGAAGTATCTATCGAAGAGATAAGAAAAGCAATTGAAGCATATATCTATAAATGTAGTAATTGTGGAGCGAAATATGATGAAGCTAAAAAAGATATTTCCTTTAATGATTTGCCAGAAGATTGGCAATGCCCCAAGTGTGGATCTTCCAAGGATAAATTTTCGAAAATAGAAGAATAATGAGGAATGACTGGAATGGCAATATACCGTTGTAAAATTTGTAATTATATTTATGAGGAGGAAGCAAAAGAGATCTCATTTGCTAAACTTTCTGAGAAGTTTAGATGCCCAAAATGTAAAGCTTCAAAAAGTAAATTCGTTAAAAAGGTTATCCCGAAATAAATAATCTCTATTTTTTAAATTAAATAATACAAATTTACGATTTTATTTGTTTGAATATATCTGATATTTGGGGAAATAATTGCCCAACAAAAATTTTTTTATAATTTTTGCGAATTATTAAAATTATCTGATAATATTGATTTAACATTTAAAATGGTCTTTATAAAATATTAGAGAATGACTTTAAAAATTTATTTAACTTTATAAATCAATAGTATGCTATAGAACTAAATTAAATCATAAAATATAACTAAGGTGAATTTAATCAATGGCAAAATGGGAATGCGACGCTTGTGGCTATATCTATGACGAGGAGGAGGAGGGGACCAAATTCGAGGATCTACCGGAAGACTGGGTATGCCCTGTCTGTGGCGTTGGAAAGGATATGTTTACCAAACTCGAGGATTAGTTAAATAGATAATCAAACACATATGATTGAAGGTTTAATTTTCTAATTTCTTTTTTTCTTATTTCTTAGATCTATATCGATTATGTGAGTATAATTAGGATAAACCATAGTCTCATTGCATATACATATAAAGCACCAAAAACACCAAGATGCACATATTGCATTAAATATTACACATAATCAATGCTTTATTTTTTATTAAGAATAACTTTAATAGAGTTATGAACCAATTACAATTAAAAATTGAAATTTCAATAATACTTAAAATTCAATTAAATGTAAAATTTAGAGAGAAATTATGAAAGCAATACAATTAGATGAAGGAATCCATTGGATTGGAGCCAATATATCCACAAATGATCTTTTTGAAGGAATATGGCCGATACCTTATGGAGTTACTCTCAATTCGTATTTGGTACAGGGAGATAAATTGGCGGTGGTCGATTTAGTAAGGGATTGGGCAGGCGCTCCCACTTATGTCCTTTCTCAAATGCAATCTGTGGGAGCAAAACCGAAAGATATTGATTATGTCATTCTAAATCATTTGGAGCCAGACCATACTGGATGGCTGGATATGATTCATATCATTTCTGAAGATGCAAAAGTTCTTACCACCGAAAAGGGAGCAGAAATGGCAAAAGCATTGTATCATCTAAAAGATGGTGATATTGACATTGTAAAATCAGGAGATACCTTAGATTTGGGACAAGGAAAAGTATTGGCATTCGAAGAGATACCTCACGTTCACTGGCCAGAAACAATGGCAACTTATGAAGTAAACTCCAAGATTCTCTTTTCTTGTGATGCCTTTGGTTCTTTTGGTGCATTAAAGGGGTCTATTTTTGATGATGAGGTGCCAAAAGCAGACTACAAATATTATGAAGAGGAAACACTTCGATATTATGCGAATATCGTAGGACCATTCTCTGGACCGGTATTAAAAGCTTTAGAAAAAGTAGATTCATTGGATATAAATATGATTGCTCCTTCTCATGGATTAATTTGGCGCAAAGATCCTCAATACATTATTGAACAATACCGAGCATATGCGAATTATAGCAAGGATTATGCGGAACCCGAAATTACTTTTATTTGGGGCTCAATGTATGGAAATACAGAACGTATGGTACGTGCGGTCTTAAAGGGTATTGCCAAAGAAGAGGTTCCAGTACACATCTTTCATGTACCTGAAGATGATGTGTCCTTCATTTTGGCACAAGCGTGGAAAAGTGCGGGACTAGTCTTCGGGATGCCCACCTATGAGTATAAGATGTTTCCGCCAATGAGATATGTAGTCGATCTATTATCTCAAAAACAAGCACGCTATAAAAAAGTATTTCGGTTTGGATCCTTTGGATGGAGCGGTGGGGCTGAGAGAGAGTTCGAAGAAAAAATCGAGCGAATGAAGTGGGATTTATTGGAATCTTTTGATTTTAAAGGATCCCCAACAGAAGAAGATTTAAATAAAGGTATGGAATTTGGTCAAGAGTTAGCGAAACAAGTAAAGGAAATTCCTCGGAAATTTACTCCTAGATAGAAAAAATTTTCAATATATCAAAAATTAAATTATTATCTTTTTCTTTTCATATCAGCAAATTTCCTTATAAATAAGTTGAACTAATGCAGATTTCAATGATTTTATCTTATTTTTCTTGATTATTTATTATTTTGGTTATTTTAAAAATATCGAAGAATCACTCAATTCTTTATTGAATCTTTTTCTACATATAGAATTACAAAATACTTCAATTTTGGGATTGAGCCAGACAGCTTTTAACTCATGGATTTTAAGATAATTATTAATCTTGGCATATCTATAAATATCTATCTCGTTATTACAATAATTACATTCACGCGTTTTTTGTTGATCTGCGATTGCTTGTAATTTATTCTTCTTTAAGAGTTTAAAACAATCACAGCAGTGGAATTCCAAGAGCGGAGATTGCCATAATTTAAAAATTTGTGCTGCTGAATATTCAATATTATCGCTCAAGAAATCATAAATATTAAGCTCTTTACCGCATTGCCAGCATACGCGTTTCTTAAAATCTTCGGTGGTCCTAATGGTGGTTCTTAATTGATTAATTTTATCCCAAAGTTCTTGATTATTTAATTTACGAAAAAACATGATTATATGTGCTCTATTTTCCTAACCCAATTATATCTAATAAAAATATTGTAGATTATTTATATGAATCTGTTATCTTTATTTTGAACTCTTTTTATAGGTATTGGGAGAATTTAAATCTTTTATAAAATGTGCTGCCTCCATAAAACTACGAGCAATATATGTTGGTTTTATATTATTCTCATCCAATTCCTCAAAATGCTTTTCTCCGTGTCCAGTAAGTAGATATATTGTCTTGCAGCCAGCGTTCATGCCAAAAAGGATATCTGAGGGATGGTCTCCGATCATCCAAGAATTTTCCAAGTCAATATCATAAATAGAAGTAATTTCTTGTATAAATTTGGTTTTTGGTTTCCGACAGACACAATTATCTTCAACTACATGGGGACAGAAGTAAGTGTTTTCTATTTCGATATCATTTTTTTTAAGCTCCAAAATTACACGATTGTTAAATTCTCTGAATTCCTCCTCAGTATAATATTTTTTTCCAATACCTGACTGATTTGTGATAATAAAAAATAGATAGTCCTGTTTTAAAAGTTGGAGACCTTGGATAACCCCCGGTAGAAGTTCGAAGTCTTCAACTTTATGAACATATCCCTCATCTTTATTTAAAGTACCATCCCTATCGAGAAACACAACTTTAGAGAGCCCCATATTCAGATCTCAGTATAATTACTATACTAATTATAAAATATATAGTAGTAGAAAGAAATAATGAATAATAAAAAAAAAGAATATAGGTGTTTTCTTGAAATATTAATTTGTTTAAATTCTAATCTCCAATAAGTTTTTTTACTTCTTTGGCACCATCTTCTAACTCGTGTTCTTGCTGCTTGTCCATCTTTAAGAGGAGATATTGAAACTCGCCCACATGCTCCTTCTCTTCTTTTGCTACATCAAGTAAAACCATTTTAAGATGTTTATTGTCCGTCATATCAGCCATTTGTTCATAAAGATTAATGGCGTCAAGTTCCGCAAGAATACCCGCTCGCAAAATTTGCTTGTCTAAATTTTCCTTCTTAACTTTTGATAAATCTATCGGTATTTTTCCTAAGGTCATAAATTCTATCCACGTTATAAATGTGTAATGTATTCTAATTATGAATAATAATTAATAACCTTATTAAAAAATGATGTTTGAATTTTATAGATTATTAAAGATATTCTTAAAAACAATCCTATAAATTCATACATACGAGAGAATTATTTATTCAATTCTTTCTTAAAAATATAGAGAATAGATAAGTAGAGGTTTCGAAAATAAAATGGAAGATTTATATCAAACAGCCGATTGGAAAAAAGAAAAACATGTACCGGTTATTGATGTAGCGGTGAAGGATAACATAGCAACAGTACGACTTCATGTAGGAGAAGAAATTGGACATCCCAACACAACTGAACATCATATACGATGGATTAAAGCCCTCTTTTTGCCGGATGGGGAAAAATATCCTTATGAAATAGGAAAATGTGAGTTTAATGCACATGGAGAATCTGTGGAGGGACCGAATTCGTCCACTATTTATTGTGAACCAGAGGGTACTTTGCGATTTAAAACAGAAAAATCCGGAACCATAATCGCATTTTCTTACTGCAATATTCATGGATTATGGAAAAACGAAATGAAACTCAATGTTTAATCCCCTTAGTTTTAATTATTTCTAATATTTAATATTTTTTTATCCTTTTTTATGCGTTCTAATTATTTTTTATGCGTTCTAATCATTTTTTATGCGTTCTAATCATTTTTTATGCGTTCTAATCATTTTTTATGCGTTCTAATCCCTTTTCTGCTATTCTACTTCTTTATTTGTTTATAGGTTTTAAATTTTTTATGAGAATTTACTTGAATTTATCTATGTTTTTTAATCGCCATATAACTCATAAAAATTGTATTAAAAATACATTAACATATCCATTGGAACTCTTATCGTAGAGATAATAAAAGAAGAAAAATAAAATGAATTAATTTAACTGATTTTACCTGCTAATTGCTTGATATGTTTTACGCCTTCAACCGCATCTTCTGCAAAGTCGTCAGCACCTAGCTTTGTGGCTAAATCATTGTTAAGAGGAGCTCCACCCACGATTAGTTTAACTTGATCTCTAAGACCTTCTTCTTTTAA
Source organism: Promethearchaeota archaeon (assembly GCA_008080765.1). Taxonomy (GTDB): domain Archaea; phylum Asgardarchaeota; class Lokiarchaeia; order Sigyniarchaeales; family SOKP01; genus TEKIR-8. Next base: position 16,173 of record SHMU01000077.1, read on the forward strand.
TGCTTCATGTACAACTTGTATTTGCTCAACCGTCATAGTTAATAGAGAGCTCAAGGCAACAATGGAAGCACCTGTATCTTTAACTTTCTCGATGATTTGTTTTTCATCTACATCCATCCCTAAATCATGAATTTCAAAACCTGAACTTAATAGCAGGGACCCTAATATATTTTTGCCAATATCATGATTATCACCCTTTACCGTCGCCAGAATTACTTTTGTCTTGCTTTCTGCCTTATCAGATGCTGCCAAGGCTGGCTGAAGTACCTTGAAGGCTTCTTTCATGGTCTCTCCAGCGAGCACTAATTCGGTCAAATAGTATTCCTTTTCCTCATAACGGCGGCCTACCTCGTCCATACCCTTGGTGAGCGCATTTAAAACGTCATATGGATCCTTACCTTCATTTAAGGCTTCCTTAACCGCATCTTGAATATCATCCACTTCTAATTCAATTATTAGTTCTGTTATTTTTTCAAACTCCATAAAATTACCCTAATGCCGTTTTCTATATAGTTATTATACCTTTATTTTAATATTAAAATTGTTATGTCCTAAAATTATTTATGCATTTTCATTTTTTCATAACACCATTGCTGGTCACTCAGGCATCCCGTCGACTCGACATGGATGAAAGAAAGTCTATTGAGAAATGAACTGATTTTCTACAACGGTTCCAATGCCAATTACCTTTTTAACTAATTGCGAAAGAAGTCCCCTCCATTCATGGAGGGGATGGATTTCGCAGAGCATCTACATGGTTTATGCTGTGGGTGAGATTTTCCGCATTATACAGCACTAAAGTAACGGACCCCTTCCTTTTAAATACCTCGCATACTATACATGAGTAGAGAAAGAGACCCTTGCAAGGAGAAGAGAACGTGCAATTAACCCAAAAAATTCGGATGTATCCCACAGAAGATCAATTAGAACTCCTGTGGGATTTATCGGAGAAATGCCGCTTGATTTATAACTTTGCACTTTC
>SHMU01000078.1 GCA_008080765.1 Promethearchaeota archaeon
TGAGGCGATCCGAAAGTGCAAAGTTATAAATCAAGCGGCATTTCTCCGATAAATCCCACAGGAGTTCTAATTGATCTACTGTGGGATAAATCCGAATTTTTTGGGTTAATTGCACGTTCTCTTCTCCTTGCGAGGGTCTCTTTCTCTACTAGTGTATAGTATGCGAGGTATTTAAAAGGAGGGGGTCCGTTAATTTAGTGATGTATAATGCGGAAGATCTCACCCACAGCATAAACCATGGAGATGCTCTGCGAAATTCATCCCCTCCATGAATGGAGGGGACTTCTTTCGCAATTAGTTAAATCTACTTTTTAAGTAGAAGTGTAGGAACGGAAATTATTAAAATGTAAAAATTTGGCGTTCCAATGCTAATATATTAATAGATTTAAAACTTTTATCAAGTTTAAATTTATTAAAAAGCTTGAATTAAGTTGAAACATTAAGAAAAAGATAAAAAAGGATAAGATAAAATAATAAAAATTAGAAGAGTTGGTTATTATTCTTCGCTTTTTGTAGATGAAGGTTTTTCTATGGCAACATTGATAATGGAATTTAATTGAAAATCAGCAAAGTGGTTCTGTCTCAATGCATCAGATGGACAAGCAGCTACGCATGTTCCACATCCTTTACATAATGCAGGATTGACCACCGCCACATTCTTAAACTCATCAAAATCAATGGCACCGAAAGGACAAAGGCTCTGACAGCTCCTACAACCGCTACATAAGTTTTCAATTACAACGGAGTAATAAGGCTCAATTTCAAATTCTCCTTTAGCCATCAATGCCGCAGCACTAGAAGCAGCACCTTTGGCTTGTGCAACTGTATCGGGAATATCTTTTGGTCCTTGGGCAACCCCCGCAACAAATATTCCATTGGTAAGAGTATCCACCGGACGTAATTTTGGATGTGCTTCCATGAAAAATCCGTCAGCAGATTTTTGAATGCTTAAGAGCGCAGAAATCTCATCAGAGTCTCTGCGTGCTTCTAAACCACATGAAAGAACAAACATATCTACTTTTAGTTCAATTGGTTGTTGCATCACAGTATCTTCTGCCCGTATAATAATGTTATGATCTTCATCTTCGGACACTTCAGCGATTCGTCCACGAACATAGTTTATCCCATATTCTCTCTGCGCAGATTCGTAAAACTCTTCATATCCCTTACCAAATGCTCGAATATCCATATAGAAGATATACACATTTGCTTCAGGATGTTTTTCTTTATATTGTCGCGCTTGTTTGGTTGCATACATGCAACAGACTCTCGAACAATAGGTATTTCCCCCTTCCCGATAATTTCGGCTCCCAACACATTGTAAAAATGCAATATCGTGGGGTGCTTTTAAATCGGAAGGTCGAGCGGGTTTTCCCGAAAGCGGACCAAAAGAGCTCAATAGACGTTCCATCTGGAGGCCCGTTATAACATTTGGAAACCTTCCATATCCATATTGCTCTAACTCAGTCGGATCATATAAATCCCATCCAGTAGCAACAATAATTGTTCCAACCTTGATATCTATATATTCTGGCTTATCATCATATCGAATAGCATCTGGTTCACATACTTCGGGCCTTGCACATATTCCGCATTTAATACAATTATCCATGTCAATCGTATATTGTCCGGGTACTGCTTGAGGGAATGGAATATAGACAGCTTTTCGTGTTCCTAATCCCAAATCAAATTCATTTCCGCATGTGACCGGGCAAGACTCTACACAAGCCCCACAACCCGTACATGCTTCTTGATCGATATAATGAGGTTTCTTTTTAATGCGAACATTAAAATTTCCTACATAGCCGCTTACTTCTTCGACTTCAGAATAAGTTAATAATTCAATATTTTCATTACGTGCCACATCAACCATCCTTGGCGTAAGAATACAGCTTGAACAATCCATAGTCGGAAAGGTCTTATCTAATTGTGCCATATGCCCTCCAATAGTAGGGCTCTTTTCTACCAAGTATACTTTATATCCTTCATCTGCTAAATCTAATGCTGCATTCATTCCCGCAATGCCTGCTCCAATGATTAATGCTGTGGGCTCCACCTCTACTTTCTGTACTTCTAACGGTTTCAATTGACGTGCTTTTGCTACTGCCATTCTTACATGGTCTTTAGCTATATCATAAGCACCCTCAGAATCTTTCATATTAACCCAGGTAGCATGCTCTCGAATATTGGCTTGTTCAAATAAGAATTGGTTGAGGCCTGCTTCTTTGCATGCCATTCTAAATGTAGGCTCATGCATTCTCGGAGAACATGCAGCAACAACCACTCTATTGATTTTCCCTGACTCTATATCCTCCTTAATCATGTTTTGACCAATATCAGAACACATAAAGGAATATTCCTTTGAAACAACTACATCTGGTAAAGTTTTGGCATATTCTGCTAATTTCGGAACATCAATCACACCCCCAATGTTAATTCCGCAGTGGCATACATAAACTCCGATCTTAGGTTTCTCCTTGCCCGTTACCTTTATTTGCTCTACTTTTCTACTTTCTGTCATATTTTTCTTTATCCTCCTATATTAATTGATCCTTTACTATATCTAAAAAGGGTTGGATTGAAGTAAATGGTGAAACTCCCGAAAGTTCATGATTTTTAATTAATCCTAATCTATTCGGATCCATTCCCATGGCAACTCCCAAAAGTTGAGTGATATAGACGACTGGGATGCTGAAGGGTTCCCCGATCATATCTTTATAAATGCTATTTACTTCTAGTTGTCCTAAATCTAATTGTAAATGACAAAATGGACAACAATCAATAATCACATCTACACCTGCCTCACGCATATTCGTTAATTTTTCTCTTGTAAAATCCGCAGCGACTTCTTTCACAGCAGTTCTTACAGCTCCCCCTGCTCCACAGCACATATATTTGTCTTTATAAGGAATACTTTTTGCTCCGGTCAATTCTACTAATTCGTCCAGAAAGGTGGGGCATTCATATTGGCCGCCCCATGGACGCTTATCGCTGGGCTTGACAATATGACAGCCATAATGAACTGCCACTTTAAGGTCCTTGAATTGATACTTAATGAAATCTCTAATATAATCTAAACCCATATCTAAGTATAATGCTTGAACAACATGTTTGGGTTCATAATTTCCGGTATATTTTCTCCCGATTTTCGACAGGTATTCATTTATTTCTTTTTTTTCCTTTGGATTCTCTTCTAGATCACACCATGCATCCCGTAAAGTTCCATAGCATCCATTGCATCCTGTAAGTGGGGATGCTTCTTGTTCTTCAGCAATAGAAATATTTCTTGCAGCAATTACCAACCATGTGGGAATATGGAAAGCTCTAAAGACTCCTGGCGCAGGACAACATGCTGCTCCTGGCATCTCAAGAATTTCAGCTCCCAATTCATCAAATACATCTCGAATACTTCTCTCAATCATAGGATATCGGTTAGGAATTACACATCCGAGAAAGAGAGCATATCTAAATTTTTCATTTTCATTCATTTTCATTCCCCCTAAAATTATTTCTCCTCTGATTGTTTTTCTTGTGCTTCTTTTTGCTTCGCTTTTACTTCATTTGCATGATCTAATAATTTTCTAAATCCCGTTAATTCCATCAACTTGTGACATTCTTCCACCGCTTCAGGATAAGAATGGACGGTGGGTGGTAATGGAGGGAGTCCATAGGATTCACGTAAGTCTCTCCATTTTTCTTGATCTGGTTGATTTGCTGGTACGCCGTGACAAGTGGTATAAAACACTTTATCTGCGAGCACCAAATGATTGTCCAAAATTTTTCCCTCTTCAACAGCAATGTTTCTAAGTTTGATAATCATATCTGTAACGGGAATATTTCTTGGGCACCGTTCATAGCAATAATAACAAGTAGAACACATCCAAATGTCAACATCATCTAATACGCTTTCATCTCCTCGAAGTGCTTTCCGAATAGCAACTCTCGTCCTATAGGCGGTTCGCCTACCTGCGGGACAGCCTCCCGTGCACGTACCACAATTTATGCAAGAACGTATTTTTTCCAAGCCCGCATCGACGAATTTGCTAGAGATCTTGTCGCTAGTTCCACGAAACACTTTTCGTTTTATATATTTTTCAACATTTTCACTCATAGATAAATCATTTATTCTGTAATTTATATCGAGTGTTAAGAATGAGTTCAAAAGCGTTCTTAACAGTCTGATCAGATATTTAATTTAACTTTCTATGAAAAATAAAGGTAGTTAATTAAAAAAATTTGGTGTTATTAGGATTCGTGCATTAAAAATTTGGAGTTATGAAATATTCGAATATAATTTAAAAAAAAGATTATTACATGAAGAAAAATAGTTTTCTCCTCTCTACTTTAATATTTAATTTGGGATAAAGATATAAGGTCTTAAAAAATCCATTTCAAACAATAGTAAATCGATACATTTGTTTATTTAAATTAGTACTAACGGTTAGGAATATATAAGGGGATTTTTTATATATATATATAAGATTAATATAATAGATTTCCGAAAGGGCATACCTAATATGAAAAATATTATTGATGGAAAGGAATTTGTAAGCACCCGTCATCGAGATGCTGAGCCAGATACTTTTGATCCAAATATACCTAGATTGGGGAGAAGAGAGAGTGAACCTCATTCAGCAGAAATTACTTATCTTCATGATGTATTAACTACAAATTTCCCAGAAGATAGAACCATATGGGACCTTCATCATTACTTCAAAGTAGCTGGTTTAGAGATTGATATTCAATTTGATCTCACCTATTTTAAGGGATTGAAGATTCCTTATACTTTAAGTTCATATCATGCAGATAAGTTTGATAATAAAGTTCCCACAATGGCAATTAACATTATGTCAAAAAGTACATGGCGTTCTGATATTGCAGAGAAATTAGACTATTGTCGGCTTTTGGAAATTCCCATATATATCATTTTTCCTTCCTATCATGTCGCAAAGAATTTATATAAACCTCCTTTTGTACGGGTATATATATTGCAAGAAAATGGAGAATATAAGATTTTTGAATTGCGACAAGAGACAATTAGCGTAGATGGAGAATGGAATGGTGATGCAATAATAGATGTGAGTGAGATAGTACCTTTTCGAATAGGGTTGCGAAACCGTGATCAACTACATGAAGATGAAGAATCGTTATATCGCCTTATATTGATTGATCCTGAGAAAGAGAAAGTCCTATTAACACAAAATGAGAAAAAAGATCAAATAATTGATAATCAGAAGCAAACAATTGATAATCAGAAGCAAACAATTGATAATCAGAAGCAAACAATTGATAATCAGAAGCAAACTTTTGAAGATCTGAAATCTAAGTATTTAGAATTAAAGAAAAAGTTTCAAAATGGATAAATTACATTATAATATGTGATAGAATTCATTTTTTCATATAATCATCTTACTTCTAATATCTTTTAATCTCCGTTTAATATTGAAGAAAGAGCATTTTCTTCTGTTCAAACCCATCTTTTCAAATTTTCAACAATTCATCAGAGGATTATATTTATATATATGAATAAAAGTAATATTATATTAAGAACATAATAATTCCTAAAGTGAATCGTAAAAATTAGGAAACATAATACTTTTAAAATTTTTCTTTCATTATTGTATTTTATCCGATGTAGAAATATATAAAAGTATTCAAATATTTCATGTGAAAAAATATGGAACAAGATTATAAAACCAGACTCCTTTCTCGCAAAAAGAGTCATGTAGTAGAAGAGAATGCTTCAAACCAATGTTGTGAAGAACCTATTTTTGAAAGAAGAGACGGCAATACAGTATGTATTAATTGCGGTCTGGTTATAGGGAGAGACTTAGTAGGAAATGAAAGGCGAGCCTATACTGTCCAGGAAATAGAAAAGCGTCGCCGTACTGAACCCCGATGGCGGGAATTTGGTCCAAGGACGACTATATCAAATACCAAAACCGATTCTAAAGGAAAAACTTTAGGCGCTAAAGGAAAGACTCTGTTCTCAAGATTATCCAAGATTCAGCAATCACTCATTTCAAGCATTGAACGGAATTTTTGGGAAGCAAAACCTAAATTAAAAATGCTCTGCTCAAAGATGAATATCCCAGAATATATTAAGGAAACTGCCTGGAAAATCTATTCTGAAGTTGCCAAAAAGAAGCTTACCATGGGCAGATCAATTGATGGCTTTATTGCAGCCTCTTTATATGCTGCAATCCGAGTGCATGAATTCCCTCGCTTATTAGAGGAGGTAAGTGATTCTTCAATGACATCCCGAAGAACTGTAATTCGCTCGCTCGGAATGATTGTAAAAGAAATCTTACCTCATTTAAACTTAAAGTATCGTCCAATTACCGCAGAACAACTTGTCTATCGGTTTGGGAATGATTTAAATCTTTCTATGAAGACCCAGAGAAACGCAGTTAACATGTTGATACAAGCAACGAAAAATGGCTTAATTCGTACGGGTAAGGATCCTAAAGGACTCGCAGCATCAGTTATTTATATGGCGGCAAAAAAAACTGATGAGCGAAAAACGCAAGCGGAAGTGGCTGAGCAAGCACACTGCACAGAAGTTACCCTTCGTTCAAGAGCAAAAGATATAAAAAACAAACTTTAATTATTTTTCAACTACGCTCTTTCTTTTAATTTTCTTACATTTTTAGAAAATAATGTTCACGCTAGGACCATAAAAGCGGACCAGGTGTCATATGAGTAGTTTAAGGTAACTTCTTTCACTCTCAACTTCATCCTATTCTTCTTTTCCTTTATGTACTTATATTACGATCCATTTTTGGGTATTACAATCCTCAAAAAATTTTTCCATCTGACAAAATTTAAATATATTTTACTCTTTCTATTGCATGTTTAGTAAAAAATGCCTTAAAGCATTTATATCCTATGATATCCTTTCTACTTAATATATAGAATTATGTTAAAATAGCTAAGAAGTATACACACCTAAAAATGAAAACAGCCAATTCATTTGTTTTAATACCACAATTGCGAGAGAATTGTGTTATAGAGGGTGAAAAGAACCTTCTTTCAGGTTATGAAAAAGGAGATGTTATCTTCTTAATCTCAAATACACCCACAAAGAAATATTCTATCCTCTCAAAAATTGAGCATATCGAATATTCGAAAAAAAACCGCAATATTTATGTTGATCAACGGATTCTCGGTAATTTTGGCAAAAAGGATGAAGTCTCTTTGCTAAAATATAATCCCGCTGAAGCTTTGGAAGTTCATATTAGTATCTCTACGGATTATTCTATGATCACTCCTGGAGATTGGACTTTCAATATTAAACCCTCTCTTAATAATAAATTACTTGATCTAGGTAGTGACATTTCTTTTTTAATCCCGTGGGAAGGAGGTGCTCCTATTATTGGAAATGGTATCGTAAGCCACACTCTTCCTAATCCTCCCGTTTATATTGGCAATAGAACTTCTATTTTCATAGAGAAAAGCCCTCAAAACCAATTATCTCTTCTCAAGCAGCAAAAAATTAAAGAACAAGAAGAGAGAGTCGATATTTTGCAAAAACAGGTAGCACATGATACCTTGAATATAATAAAGACAATAAAAACAGGGAATTTCCCCACTCGGGGACGTAAATATAGATTTGAAAATATTACCCCCAAGAAGCTATTTGATTCGATCCTTAGCATTTTTAAGGGAATAGATCTCATTGAATCCCCGTTAGAAATTACGTATGATTATGATAATCAAGATTATTTTGCCTCGGTGGTGTATGTTCTGACATCAGAGAATAATCTCCAATTATTAGACATTCAAATAACGTCGCTACATAATTCTGGTAATTTAATAATCTGGGCTACTGGGAAGGATGAACAGAGATTATCTACAACTTTAGATTATTATGAAGATCTTATAATTCAAATGAAACAAGGTTTAGAGGAAAAAATTGAGATCTTAAGCATCAGATGCCCAGAATGTGGTGGAGAACTGCCTATTAAGCACATTAATATGAATGGAATTGTAGAATGCGTTTTTTGTAATACTATATCTCGCATTCCAAAATCATTTAGATATTAGTAATAAAGAGATTGAAAATGAAACAAGATCGATATACTCGTCTGAAAGCAATCAAGGATTTTGGCTATAATATTAATTGGGATGATCTCCAAAAAATTCACATTGGTATAATCGGAGTGGGTGGATTAGGTTGTGTAAGTTCCGAAATGGCAGTGCGATGTGGCATTGGAGAACTTTCACTCTTTGATTTTGATACCGTTGAAATGGTTAATTTAAACCGTCACATGTTTAAAATTGAACATCTAGGTCAACATAAAGTGGAAGTCGCAAGAATAATGCTTAATGAGATTAACCCTGATGTTCATATTTATTGCTTTAATGATGATATAATGGATCCTACCTTTGAGCAGCAATTCGAAAATCAAATAGATACAATTGATATTATTTTAAATGGATTAGATAACATACCTGCGAGGGAATATTTAAATGCAAAATGTATTAATCATAATATTCCTTATATAGATGCAGGAGCCTCAAGAAGCGGCTTATCTGGCTATGTTCATCCGGTCATACCTCAGAAGACCGCTTGCGCCAAGTGTTTGAATTCTATTGGGGTTAATATGCCCGATGAGAGAGGAGAGCCTTGTGTTGCATCCTTACCATCGACGATGGCAATTCTCGCTAGCATTCAGATTCAAGAAATGCTGAAATATTTATTGAATTTTGGAGAGATGATTGATTACATCATGTATAATATGATTAAGGGCGAATTTTTAAATTATACAACCCAAAGAGACCCTCAATGTCCCATTTGTGGACAAACTGATGATCATTATCCCCAATGTATGAACGTTAAAATTTCAAAAAAGAAATTGGATGAATTTATAGATGAAGCTGAAAAAAGAGATGATATATGGTAAAGATACGAATACCAGAGGATTACATCACCGTTATAAAAAACCAAGCATTACGAAGTGAGAACGAAATATATGGATGGCTAATTGGTTATGTAGGAAATTCTACTTCCAATGTGATAGCTCTCTTTGAATGTAAGAAATTTATTCAACAAACCTTGATTAGTGCAATACCCCACGCTCAAGAATTTCAAGAAATCAGCTCCATTTTACCTCAAGGAATTGGACCTATTGGAATTTATCATTCACATCCGTTCTCAAGTGAGGTGTTTCATAGCCACACTGATGATAAAACGTTATTAAGCTTAAGTAAACAGTTTCAAGAATCTATTTCTCTCGTTACAAATGGACAAGATATTAATTTCTTTAAGATTCATCACAATAATATCATCTCCGATATAAGAGCCGAATTTGGAGTGCCAAAGATTCCCTCATTCGTTTCATTTAAACTGAACATTCAATTTAAAATACTTATTCCAAATAAGGATTTTATAAACCAAAAAAAATCGAACTCAATAAAAATGAAAATTTTTAATCGGATTGGTGATTTTCTGGAAGATACGTGGCAAAATATAAAGCTTTTGTATGGTAATAAGATATTTTCACCTAAGAATACAGTTAAAAATTTTTTAATTAATGAAATAAATGGGAGAGCTCTTAAAATTAAATTAACGGACCATAATGATCATATTACATTATATCTTAATGATAAACTAGAAAATAATAATGCTCTATATAAGATTCCTGGAAAGGATGTTGATTCTTACACTTTAGAATTAAATATAAAATCTCCTATTTACATCACAGAAGAACAGAAAACAATCCAAGATATTTTAGAGGCAGTAAAAACGGAATTAATACGAAATAACATACTTCCAAAAATTTATAATTCTTATATTGACAATCTTAATCACAAAATTATAATTCCAGAAGATATATTCATAAATTTTTTTGGAATTTATATAAGATTATTATCTTTCTGTGCTGAGGGTGAAGAGGATAAACAGATTGATACCCACCCCTCATTGAAATTCTTATTAAAACTACTTTCATTAATTGATACTTTTCTCACTTCCACTTTAAATAAATCCGCTATCGACGATATTGCATCCTTATTTTCTCAAATTCGAATGCTTCATAAAAAGTTTCATTTTACTCATCAATTTAAATCTGACTTGAAATCAATTAATAAAAAGTTTTCAAGCAAATATAAAAGGATGTCTCAATAGATAGACTTTTATAGAGATAATAGTTTTTATACTTTGAATATAATAAATATCAATAAGAGAAAAATATGTCCACTCAGTTAAATACAATCTATTTTGTCAACAAATTTGGGTCAGAAAAGAAGCAGGTACCCTTTCCAGTATCCCCAAATCTAAAATTAATGGATATTATCCCTGAAATCTCAAAAAAGTTCGGTATCTTATCTCAAAACATTTGCTTAGCGAATATGGGGGGCCAAGTTCTTACCAGTTCAGACTTAATGAAACCTATTAAGGAACTGGTAGATCAATTTGGGAATACTTTTGATATCATTGATCGGGGGGTTGTAGGTGACACGAAACCTACTGAAATTAGATGGCAAAGATCAATTCTAGATGAAGTAATAGAGGAATTCCCATCTGAATGGGTATATATTGGACCCAAACATCCTGCATGGAGAGATAGAATTAAATTAGAGATTGAAAAGATTTTAAAATATGTCGAATTTCTTAAAATTAATCATAGTAGAGCGTGGTTTAAATTATTCCCTGAAAAAGATCGTCGCTATAATTATCTCGTATGGACCGGAGAAATCGTGGTTCCTGAACGCCCAGAGATCAAATTTGAAATAAAATTACTTTTAACTTCAGAATATCCCAAAGTCTCACCCCGTTGCTTTGCTGAAGAAAAAATTGTAGATTATTGTGGAAAACTGTTTTTAAAAAATATTTGGGTACAAAATGGAAAAAAATATATTATGATTTGCCATGAACATATGGCAAATACCCAAGCATGGAATAATCATCTTGGTATAGCACATTTCTTTATAAGACAAGTATGGGTATGGTGGGCAGCACAACAAAATGTTATCATTAAGGAATTTGATAAAAAAAGAATTTAAACCCCGATATTTTTTTCTGATAATATAAAAATACTAAACCTTTATGCTTCTACTTGGGTTTTAAGTTATAATTCTAATTTTCACCATCAAGCTGAATGGCATTCTAAGCAATGGTAACTGTTTATAGATACAACCCCATACCTTATTGAGGTATTTGGCAAAATTTTACATCATTCCTTATTTTCAGATTTTGACACTGCATTACCGTTTATTGTTCAGTTTTTTAGCATTTGAGTGGTCTATTAGCCCATTATCATTTAATTCTAAAGGGGATATTCGGAAGTATCCAAGTGAAATGTAACTTTTTTACAATTCCAATAGCTAAAATTTAGCGGGCTTATATCTGGATATACTATATCTCTTTTCACTTTTTAGACTTTCTCTCTTTCCTAAATTCTTTATATTTTCTTCATATTACATAAATTAGTTAAAAAAAAATCTGCGTTTAATCCATAATTCTTTCAAAGAAAATGTAAAGTAATCAATTAATAATAAAGCTATTATTTTTCATCTATTAATAGCTTTAGTTATTTTTTCCACAAAGATTTTGAAGCTTTTTAAACTCAGTTTATTTTGCAAAACTTAACCTTTCCTTCTTAAATTCCCCTTAGCGAGCGTATTTTTTCCCTATTCAAGCTACAAAATGCAATTTGACTTGACTTACTATATGAATAATTTCATTTTTATGAATAATTTCGTTATGATGAAAAACTTCACCATATGGAAACATTTATTAATATGTCTGATTTATCATTTATTATAAAATTAAAACTAAAAAATGCCACCTACTAGAGATTTACCAATTAGCTTACAAGGGATTGAAACCGTGTTAAAATACCTTAGTCAGCATGATAACGAATTATCGAGTATTAGGAGCATAAGTACCGGTGCAGATTTATCAATGAGAGTAGTGCAAAATGTTCTTCTACAATTAGAGAAATTTAATCAGGTAGAACGAGTTGTGGAGAAAAACAAGGTAATGCCAAAATGGAAAATCACTAAGTTTGGTAAAAAAGTTCTAAAACAAGCTCAGGGAGAAGAAGTCCATACATCAAGTATAAGCAAGGAGAATGAATTATTACAGGATATTACTATCCCCAAAGACTTGGAAGAAGTTAAGGAGATGATAAATAAAATGAATGAAATATTGTCTTCAAATTTAAAATCGCTTCAGATTGAGCTGAGTAGAATATTGGGGATTATTTTAAATTTAGGTGATCCCTTATTTGAAGATTTGATGGGGTTTATTATAAAAAGAGTGAAATATTTAAAACAAATAATTTCTCTTATTCCCCAAGATCCACTCAAGAAATACGAGCTTAAAAAGGCTGATGAAAAGCGGAAAAAAATAAAGGATAAAGAAGCAAAGCAATTACTTATAGAAGCCTTATTCATTGATCAAATAATAATTAATGAAACAAAATACATTTCGGCTTTAAGCGAAAAAATGTCTCAGTATATTGAAAACGATATGAATTCTACTGCATATTCTATAGCAAAAGACCTAAGAGAAGAATTACGAGAACTTACAAATTTAATAGAGAATAGAAAACAATTAGATATAAATCTTCATCTATTTTTACCAGATGAGATAAAAGCAATTAGTAATAATGAAATAGGTCTCAGCTTATTGGATAAACTGATGAATAAACCAATAAGGACTGGAATAAAAGAGGAGGCTATCAAAAAAACTGTTTTAGAGCTTCTTGGTGTTCTCAATAAAAATCAAAAAATGTTTAAGAATCATACCTATGAAATAAAGGATAATATACCTCTCTATGCGTTATATCAATTAATTTTGGATGAAAAGCCCGCCATTCGATTTTCTATAGAAGAATTAGAATATGCTATCAATCAGCTTGCTGATGAGGGATATATCCCGGGAATTAAAATTATAGAAGAAGATGAGGCTCATTATTTCAAGGTTGTACAATTAAAAGCACATGATATCTCAGAAGATGAGCGACAATTAATTTCTATTGCTCTTGATTGGGAGAAATTATCAATGGCTGATGTTATTAATGAAACAGGATGGTCAAAAGAAAAAACACAGAAAATTTTAGACCAATTAACCGAGATTGGCATTTTAAAATATTCAAAATCCTTATTGCACGGTGACCAGTGGTATATTGTTTCAAGATAAGGTTAGGTAAAAACAATATGATAAAATGATAAAATTATAAAATAAAAAGTTGATAAAAATGTTATTTAAACGCGCAAAGAATATTACTTACCAGGATCAAGATCCGCGAATTATTGCATGGCACAGGAACGACCAGGGACCTGATACAGCAATAATGCATATTTTTCCTCAACCAAAAGACACCATGAAAAACAAAGAATTCTTTGCTGTAAAAGAATATGAGAAAGCGCTCTTTTATAGCAAGGGAGAACTCGTAGGAATTATTGGAGGCGGTATCTATGAACTTGATAAAAAGACAAAAATCAAAGGGACGGAGATCGTATGGATTGACGTTTCCTTAAATGAAATCCCGTGGGGAATACCGCAATCTAGCGGTATTCCCTCTAAAAACGGGATTATTGTGGGTGTACATGGAGACTTAAAATTCCGAATTAGCGATATCAAAACATTTTATCAAGATGTGGTCGCAGGCGGTAAGATATGGACAAAACGGGATATCCAATTATGGATACGTGGGCTTTTAAGAACATCATTAAGGGATGTTTTAAAGAACTTGGATGCAAAAGAAATATTATTAGAGAATAGAGAACATATTCATTTAACCATGCTTTCAAAATTAACAGAAGAGTTCTTAACATATGGATTAGAACTTGAAAACTTCAATATTCTGGGTATTCAACCACCTGATGATATGGATTCTCTTTATACACTTGAACAAGAGAAATCGAAATATGCGGAAGAACTTGAACTTCTAAATCTTAAAAAAGAATTAGAGGCGAAAAAAAGGGAATTAGATGCTGCCAAAAAAGATTTTGACAGAGTACAAGCGGAATTAGATGCAAAGGCAGATCTTGAAAAAACAAAATATACTTCGCAAGCAGAAAAGCTGAAAAAAAAAGTTGATTTGGATTTAATGCGAGAAAAAACAGAAATTTCAGAAGGAACGGGTAAAATTGCTTCCCAAAAAGAACAAATCATCAAAAATAATATTCGAGAGTTAAAAAACAAATTAGATGAATTTGATAAACTCTACATTGCTGGGAAGATAAGTGAAGATGTATATAGCTTAAGAATTAAACGAATTGAAATGGAATTAAAAGATTTAGAGTCAAAACTTTTGAATCTATAGGTGTTTGTTTGTGGTATATAGACTAAATCCCTTCTTTTAGTATATCTTCTAAAATATGATCTATTTATTTTAATTGTAATTTAAAGAAAGCAACGAAAAATGACGATAAAACCTATTTGAATTAATATAGAGTCATCTTTAATCTTAAGCATTTCTTAGAATTTATTTAGGAATATTAACATTAGAGAAGAATACTCTGAAAAAATAAAATCTCTCATAATATATGATTATTTGAACCACCTATACCTAAAGAGTTGAACCACCTATACCTAAAGAGTTGAACCACCAATACCTAAAGGGGAGAATTCTTGCTTCGATGCCTACTGGGCCAAGTGGCATCTTATGATCTCCACACGCGTGAATTCCAGTAGTCCCTATGGGAAGGATGAATGTAGTTATCATTCATCAAAACACAAAAGAGAGTTTTGAGTAATAAGCTCTGAGTGGGAATCAATTTCGTGATGGATGCTCCATTCAAAATATCCCTAAAGGAACATGCGTTCTTTTGCTTTTAGTGGTAAAATCACTATTATTTGAGTAAAAATTTGTTAGTAAGTGTTTTTTCTTAAGAGTCAATAAACTATTTTAGTATTTTTTGATTTAATTAATCATTAGTTAATACTAATAATAAATAATTAGACCGTAGAATAAGAATGTTTTCAAAGAATACTCAAACCCGTGAAAAAATTGATTATAAAAAGCTTTTTTATCCACGAGCCATAGGAATCATCGGTGCATCATATAATCCTGCTGGTGGAGGATATTTCGTTCAGGTGATGAAGGATAGATTTAAAGAACCGATGTATCTTTTTAATCCTAATTTAAAAGGTGAAGAACTTTATGGCATTGAGGTATATGGGTCTATTCTGGAAATTCCCGAAGATAAACCGATCGATTATGTAATAATTGGAGTACCCGCTAGAATAGTTCCTAATGTATTAGAACAGACCGGCAAAAAGGGAGTTCCTTTTGTAACGATTTTTAGTTCTGGTTTCAGCGAGGTTGGCAACGAAGGACTAGAAGAAAAGGTAATAAAAATTGCTGAAGAGTACGGAATTAATATTATTGGACCAAACTGTATCGGTGTATATTGTCCGGAATCAGATTTGTATTTCGGGAGGGGGCAATCGAAGAAGGCGGGTAACTTTGGAGGCGTATTTCAATCAGGAGGTTTGGCAGTTAATGTATCTCAATTGGCGGTGTCATATGGGTGTTATATTTCTAAAATGGTATCAATAGGAAATGCAATTGATCTCTCCCACCCTCATTTCTTAGAATATTTCTTGAACGATGATAAAACGGCGATCATAGGATTATACCTTGAGAGCTTGAAAAATCAGCAGCAAGGTCGCCGCTTTATGGATGCTGTAAAAAATCTGAGTTTAAATCGTAAGCCAGTGTTATTATGGAAATCTGGCTTTGGAGAGGCAACCAAAGAAGCTATCAAATCTCATACTGGGGGTTTGGCAGGAGATAATCGCATATGGAAAGCGATGGCAAAGCAAACAGGGTGCTGTTTAGTGGATAACTCTATTGAGTTAGCAGCATTAGCATCTGCATTCAAACTCACTCGATTGCCAGCAACCAGAAATATAGGGTTGATTGGAATTGGTGGGGGGGCGAGCATCGAGGCTTCAGACACCTTAGAGAAATATAATTTAAAAATCCCGAAACTTACAAATAAAACAGCCGAAAAAATGAGCAGATTTCTCCCTGAGGTCAACACGAGTTTTGCAAATCCCTTAGACTTAGGTGCAATGGGAGCATTACCTCATATCTATTATCGAACAATCATTACATTGGATAAAGACCCAAATATTGATGCTATCGTATTTGTAAAAGATCCAGAACGTTTTGCTGGTCTTGAAAAAACGATGATTTCGAAAATGGGTTTTAAAGATGGTGTTGATTTAACAAGAACCTTTGTAAAATATATTGGAAAAGCCAAACGGACGTGTACAAAACCGATGTATTGCGTCATGCTCAAAATATCGGAAGGATTTGAAGAATATAAAAGTAGATACCGCTTTAAACTGAAACTATTGAATCGAAACGTTCCCGTCTATGAAAATTTTGATCTGGTAAGTAAAGTTTTAGATAGGCTGTGTACATATCGAGAATTTCTTCAAGCTCATGGGAAATACCCTAGATCAGAAAAATAGCCTAACCTTTTTTTCTGGCATTTGGCTTTAATTGAATATTTCCTTTTCTAATTATACCTTTATTTACTCATTATTGTCGGATTGAAGCCTCCCCGCCCTAAAGGACGGGGATTCCCACGAGTCCACTAAGCATTAGCTGGCGGGCATATCTTAGGGCTGTTTGTCGCGGTAAACCCCTTCCACGTGCGTAGAAAGGATTCCTCCTTCAAGGAGGGTTGATGCGATAAGTCATCGGATGTCAAGAACTTTACCATGATATTCACGGCGGAATTTAAGTCCCTATCCATCTTATGACCGCATTCGCAAGTAATAGTACGCTCGGACAATGAACGCTTTACTCTTTTCCCGCATTTCGCACAGGTCTGTGTGGTGTATGATTCATCAATTCTTATTACTCTTTTGCCTATTTTTTGTGCTTTATAGGTTAAGAATTGGACAAATCTTCCCAACGAGCCCGTGTTTTGCATTGAATGATGAAGAGTCTTGTTCGATTTGTTTTGTCGGGGCGATTTGGTGGTTTTTTTCTTCCGTGCCATCGTTTTCACAGTGAGCTCTCCCACAATAATCGTGTTCGCTTTCG
>SHMU01000079.1 GCA_008080765.1 Promethearchaeota archaeon
AGTAATTGCCTATTATTTATAAAGGGAAGTGATATCTGGATATGGATCATGAAACATTTTTATTGCAAAAGACTATATTTAATTTGAAAAAATATAGGGTATAAAAAATAAAAAAAGTAGATCTATTTAAGCTGAGCAAGAGCTTGATCAAGATCTTTAATCAGATCTTTAGGATCTTCCAATCCGACCGAGAGGCGAAAATGAGTATCGGAAATATTCATTGAACGCCGTTCCCACGATGCAAGATCTACACCAGTCATAAGTGAGGTATATTCAATTAAGGTAGTAGTATCTCCCAATGAAACACCCACTTTTATTTGTTTTAATAGATCAATGAATTTATTACTTTTTTCAACAGTTTCCAGTTCAAATCCAATCATTCCTCCAAAATGTTTCATTTGATTTTTAGCAATCTCATGGGAAGGATGAGATTCTAAACCCGGGTACACAGTCTCTTTCACATCTTCATGGGAGTCTAAATACTTCGCTATTTGTATTGCATTCGAACTATGTCGTTCCATTCGCATTCCAAGTGTTTTTACTCCCCGCAAAATTAGCCATGCATTAAAAGGGCTTAGTACTGCACCTTGAGTTTCGAGCCAATAATACCTAATATCCCTTAATACACTTTTAGGTCCTAAAATTGCGCCACCTAAGCAATCTCCATGCCCATTTATATATTTAGTAAGACTTTCTGCGACAAGGTCTGCGCCGAATTTCAAAGGTTGTTGCAGAGCGGGAGATGCCCATGTATTATCTACAATGCATTTTCCATTAGATTCATGGATGAGATCAGTACAAGCTTTAATATCAATAATATCAACTGTAGGGTTTGCGGGAGTTTCGATAAAGATAAGCTTAGTATTCTCATCAATGACATTTTTCACTTCCTCTAAATTGTTTAAATTAACTCGACGGGTTTCTATTCCCATTTGGGGATAAATTTTCGTGAGTAATCTATAAGAACCCGTATATTGGTTTTTATGAATTATTATATTGGGAATCACGTCTGGGTTGGTTTGCGGATATAATTTCTTAATTTTTTTTGGTCTTATCCGTTCGACTCGTTCTTGTAACACGCTCATACACGCTAAGTGGATAGAAGCCATTCCTGATGCCACCGATAAGCCTGCTTCTGCCCCATGAAGTGTTGCAAGTTTTTGATCGAGCGCGTATAATGTGGGGTTTTCTGTTCGTGAATAATAATAATGATTTTTTACCAATTCTGATAATGATTCATATACATAGGATTTAGTGGCATAGATTGGAGTTCGTAAACTATGGGATGTTTCGGGATATGGATCTTCCCCCGCAGAAATCAATTGTGTTGCAAATCCTAAATTGTCCCATTTTTCCCGTAACTCTTTTTCATGTTCACTCTTTGGTTCCTGTTTGTCTTTTTCGCTTATAATAATTACCTCTATTTAGGAATTTTTAAGATTTTTCACTTATACGTTTATTAAAAGTCAATTTATTGTTGAGAATTGAAAGAATTAAGATTTGAATCTAAAGATCTTTTCCTGGTACTTGAACAGAACCATCTTCACCATCCATTCCTTCTAATTTCCGATAATCTGCCATCGTACGAGTGGAGATGATTTTTAAATAATCTTGAAGTTCTTTATTTATCTCCTTCGAATAACCGGGACCTTTTTGGGTTTCTAAAATTTTATCCACTTTTTCACGGGCTCTTCCTATAATGTCTTTAGAGCCATTGCGGACCCATTTACCTCTTCGTTCTCTGTCCATTAATTGGGGCACAAATAATTCCTTTCTCGTATTTTTCGCGGTATGTCTCAACATAAGATATGCTTTATCGGTATTAGCGACTTCATTGATTTGTTCTATAGCAAGCGTATTTTCATCCACTTTTATTCCTTCCAAGCCGCGCTTTACGATACTACATAACTCATCATCAATAACTAGCAATTCCAAGGCTTCCGAAAGTGAAGATTCATATGTACCAGCGCAGGTAATATAATTAATACCCGCTTTTGCTGAACAAAACAAAGTCATTAATCTTTCAGCTCCATTTTGAATATCAAAACATTTTGATTCCGTTACACAACCTGAACCTCTCGAGGGAATATTATAATAGCGAGCTAATTGAGCGTGTGCCGCAGAAATTAATCCTGTCTCGATGGAACCCCATGCAACATTACCTGTGGGAGGGTCCATTACACTATTCATGGTAGAATAAAAGACAGGATTGCCGGGATTAATCAATTGTATTAATACGATTGATGACAAAATCTCCATATTGGATTGAAGAAGAAGACCTGCAAGAGTTACTGGCGCTGTAGAACCGGCATTAGCTGCAGGAGCTACAATTATCGGTTGATTATAATTGGCAAATACAAATAATCCATTGAGCATTACTTTTGTAAGCATAAGTGGGCTAGTTGGATTGAAAAATGCTATGAGACGAGGATGTTTTTTCAATTCTTCCTCCCCCCCCACGATGATTGAGACGATATTCATCATATCTTGGGAGGCAATTCTTCCATAACATCCAAGTCCATATGGTTTATAGCTATGCTTTCCCCAAGAATAGATGGTATGCCAGTGAAGTTCGCCAAATTTCACATCATTGGGCCATACATCCACATGAGAACAATGAATATTCTTTAATGTGTCTACAATTCGTATTTGTTTGATGGTATCTTCCAAAACTGATTTTCTGACACCTTTTTTCTTGGAAGGATCATATATTTTTACTGGAGTTCCCACCGTCGCAAAATTAACGGTTTTTGTATTGATATCCAATTGGAAGGAGCCATCAGGACCCCATAAAGAAAAAGCATCGGGCACTTTTTTTAATTGCTCCTTCACTAATTCTCGGGGGAATTTCACAAAGTGACTATTCTCTTCCTCGATGTGAGCACCATTCTCTATCAATATTTTGCGAGCCTCCTCCGTTTCTACTTGCACACCTATTTCTTCTAATAAATCTAAGGTCTTAGCATGTATTTGGTCAATCTCTTCATTAGATAAGACTTTAAAATAATTTGTTTTCATATTTGAGCAATTAACCATAAATTTTATAATTTCATCGATATTATATTTTAAAATATAATTAGAAATTTATAATTGTACTATCATTTCTTTATATTAACTAATAACATTGGAATTGGTTTAAAAATAAACAAATATGATATTAAAAGATCAATTATCAGATGCCATTTTAAATTATGAAGAGGACGTACTCAAAGAATTATGTAAAACCGCGATAAAAAATAGAGAGCTTACAGCTATTGAAATAGTCAATATCATTGGAGATATTATGGCAAAATTAGGAGAGAGATACGAGAAAGAAGAGATTATGCTTCCTGAGCTTATTGTAGCAGCTAATATCGTAAAGGATACGATTGATGAGATTATTGATCCTGCAATACGGGCAAGTGGTGAGAAGCGGGAATCAAAGGGCAAGGTCGTAATTGGTACTGTAGAAAGTGATGTTCATTCAATTGGAAAGGATTTAGTCGCGTCCTTTCTTTTTTCAAATGGATATGATGTCTATAATATAGGGGTGGATATTCCCGCGGATGTTTTTATTGAAAAAGCAGAAGAGGTACAAGCAGATATAATTGGATTATCGAGTTTAATTACTCTATCCATGGATTTCCAAAAACAAGTTATTGATGAACTCGTCAAAAGAGGCCTTAGAGACAAATTTAAGGTAATTGTAGGGGGAGCACCTACATCCGAGGATTGGGCAAAAAAAATCGGGGCAGATGCTTGGGCTGATGATTCTCTTGAAGCGGTGATAAAAATCGACCAATTATTAGGAAATAAATAATCAATATAAAGGAGAAAATTAATATGAATTTACCTAAACTACAAGTACTTTCTAAGGATGAAATAGGAGAAATTCACAATGCGACATTAACTCTGTTAGAGAAAGTAGGCATTAAAATGGATTGTAAAGAAGTGCAGAAATTAATGCAGGATCATGGAGCGGAAGTCGATGAAAAAACAGATTTCATAAAAATTCCTGAATCTTTAGTCATGGAAATGGTTAAAAAAGTGCCTAATTCTTTTACTCTTCATGGAGCGGATGGGTCCTTTAACTTTAAAATCAATACTACAACAACTCAATATGCAACTATCGGGACGCCGGTGAAGATTTACGCTCCAGATAAACGAAAGGGAGTGCGAAAAACAAAACTTGAGGATATGATTAAGCAAATCCGTCTCGTCGATTCGTTAAAGCATATTAATTGCTCCCATTTAGATGTATGGCCACATAACATACCGTATACAACCATTCATGCCCAAGCGATGTATCAATGGGCTAAAAACACTAAGAAGCCATATGGAATGGGATGCTTTGGAGGACTACCTTCCCAGGATATGATGAATATGGCATCTATTGCTTGTGGAGGGGATGATGAGTTAAAGAAAAATCCTCGACTAGTGGGTTTCTTTAGTACAACCAGCCCATTACATTTTCCAAAAATTATGACTAACGGATTAAAGGTATTTGCTAATTATAGACAGCCCACAATAATTGCTCCCGAAGCATTGGCTGGTTCTTCTTCACCAGTAACCTTAGCGGGAGAACTTACCCAAATTAACGCTGAGAATCTTGGAGGTGCTGTATTATCACAAATTATTAATCCAGGTGCACGTATATTTTTTGGTACCGTTTCTCACGTTACAGATATGAAAACGGGAAACTCTGCAATGGGAGCAATTGAAACGGGATTAATAACGGCGGGAGTAGCTCAATTAGCTCGCTATTATGGATATCCCTCACGTGGACCTGGGGCAGTTACTGATTCAAAAGTATTGGATCTTCAAAATGGTGTAGAACGATTGCAAACCCTCATGCTTGCTGCTCAAGCGGGTATTAATTACATTACATGTGCGGGTACATATGAGGCAACGCTGGTAGAGGCTTTTGAATTACTACTCATTGATGATGAGCTGGTTGGCATGGTGAAACGAGCCTTAGAAGGAATTGAAGTAAATGAGAAAACTATTGCTTTAGATGTAATAGAAAAAGTAGCTACCAGTCAGAAAAAAGGAGCTACATTCTTAGGAGAACTGCACACAATTAAGAATATGAAAAAAGAATTATATATGCCGAACTTAATGGATCGAAATCGAAGAAATACCTGGTGGAAAAAAGGAGGAAAAGACATTATTGAGAGAGCTCGAGAAAGAGTTGAAGATGTTCTTAAATTTCATGTATCACCAAAAATTCCTGTGGATATGGATAATGCTTTGCAAGATTACCTCAAAAAGGTTGAAGCACGCACCTTGAATGATTATATGGAAGCAGAAAACCTATCTTCGGCAGTAGCTCCAGTTCCTGGTACAGAATTAAAAGAAGAATAATTTTTTCTAAAATTAATTTTTTTATTTTACTACTATAACAAATTGAATAAAAATGGTGAATTATAATTTCTAACCTTTATGATCATTTAGAGAAGGGAGATCCATGGTTTTGCTTATTTGCCTTAGAAGCCTTTATGAGAGCCAATAATATGGATATGGATGTTGATAATCAGATTAAGGCTTTTGGTAAATTTCAAAAGCATTATAGATGTGATATTACCTTTCCTATTATGGATTTAGATGAATACGTGAATCTTGTTTCAAACATACATAATAAAAAAGAGGACATACAGAAGAGTAAAGACTTCGCTAAATTCTCTCCGGAAGAAATCTTAAAAATACCTCAAACATCTGTAATTGAGAACTCCATTACGTATCAAGTCTTAGAAGGGATCCAAAAGCAGTTCAAAGAGCCTACCAGATATATTGGGGGATATATCCCCGCACCCTATACATTGGTTTCATTAGTGCTTGAACTCCAAGTGGCTTCAGAACTAATGATATTTGAACCAGATTATATTGAATCATTAATACAATTTTCTACGGAAATTGTTGAACAATATGCCGCTTTAATAAAAGATTTTGTAGATACTTTTTTCATTTTAGCTCCGAGTGAATGTACCATCATGAAAAAAACGTATATTGACAGAGTTCAAGAATCTATGAATAGACTCATTAAATATTGTGTTTCTGATTTAAAAATGCCCAGTATAGTACATTTTTGCTCAAAAAAAACGGGTCAAGTAGTTAATGAGGATATCATTAAAGCAATGAAAGGTGCGGGAATTGAGGGATTAAATATCCCAACAATCATTCAGAATGTAGATTTAGCCAAAAAATATGATTTAGTGTTATGTGGAGGGATAGATCCTATTTCAATCCAACTTCATCCATTCGAAAAATTTAGACAACAATTATTAGAAATATTGGAATCTACTCATGAGAATCGCTACATTTTTGGTACAAATTGTCAAGTAAAATGGGCACCCGGTCAGATAAATGCAAAAGAGTTACTAAATCTTTTTGATAAAATAAAAATACTTCGAAATAAATAAATTTACCATCATTAGAGATATAAGAAATGACAGAAACCAATAGTAGTACAAATAACAGCATAGAACCAATAATTTCGGATGAAATAATAGAAAAATGGCAGAATATTGTGAATATTCTCGCAAAAGTGAGCAAGGTTCCTGTTGCATTAATTATGAGAGTGCAATATCCCTATATTGAAGTTTTTCGCTCAAACATAACTAAATCCAACCCATATAAAGTGGGTGATAGAGAACATCTTACAGGACTTTATTGCGAAAGCGTTATAAATACGAATAAACCCCTATTAGTAGAAAATGCGTTAAAAGATCCCGAATGGAACCAAAATCCTGATATCAAGTTAGGTATGATTTCTTACTTTGGATATCCAATTGTATCCCCTACCAAAAAAATGTTTGGTACAATTTGTATATTAGATGTTAAAGAACGCCAATATTCTGAACAAATAAGAGCTCTCTTAACTCAATTTAAAGAATTAATTGAAAGTCATCTGGAACTTCTTTATAATAATCAAAAATTACAAAATGTAAATATAAAGCTTGATAAAGCTCTAAAACGTGAAACCTTATTCCGGGATTTGTTGAATCATGATTTCAACAACATTTTGCAAACCATTCAGAGCTCCGCTCAATTTTTAAAAAATCTTCTTTTCAAAGCCCCTCAAGAAGAAAATCTTGAAAATATTACTAGAATTTTGGAACAACAGGTAATTAAGGGAAAGAACTTGATAAACAACGCGTTAGTAATCTCAGATCTGAGAAAAATAAGGCATGATATCTATAAAATAGAGTTTCGTAAATTTTTAAATAATTCAATCAACCACTTGAAAAAGTCTTATAAATCCAAAGAAATCAAAATTAAGAGTATCTCTTCTAAAAAGGAGATTTTTATAAAAGCTAATGAATTAATTGCTAATATAATTGATAATTTGTTGATTAATGCTATCAAACATAATGAGAGAGAAGAGGTTTTAATTACTATTACCTGTGAGATCATTATAAAAAACCAAAAAAAATATCTAAAAGCCGAATTCATTGACAACGCACGGGGAATCCCAGATGATCAAAAAAAAGTAATTTTTAATGAATCCGCATCATTTAGGAATCAGAAAGCGGGGCTGGGTATTGGATTAAGCTTAGTAAAGCAATTAATAAAAATTTATGGAGGGGAGATTGCTGTGCAAGATAGAGTCCAAGGAGATATCTCAGAAGGGAGTATTTTCACTATATTTATACCTTTAGCTTGAAAAGGAAAGAACGAAATTAGATAAAGGTTTATAGAAATTAACCTGTGAACATATTTATTTTGAAGTTGAATAAAAAGAATCAATCAATATAATTTAAGAGGGAATGTTAAATTAAAGATAACAAATTCTTTCCAATTGGATTTAATTACTGGCCCCGAGATATGGCTGTATATCTATGGGCAGAATATGATCCTGAAGTAATTAAAAGAGAGATAGAAATCATTTCAAATTTGGGAGCAAATTGTATTCGAATATTTATACGCTGGGAAGATTTAAATCCAGAGATGGGGAGGATTAATGATGTATTTTTTGAGAAATTTGATAATTTCTTATCTCACGCGAAGGATTTCGATATATATCTTGTTCCAACGCTTTTAATAGGACATATGTCTGGGCAAGATTGGTTTCCCGAGTGGTTTTATCTTAGCGAAGAACAGAAAGAAGAAAATGGAATTGAATATCAAAAAATTGACAAACCTCCCTACAAAAAGGAGAAATGTTATGTACGAGATATTTATACCGATCCTGCTGTACTTGAGAATAGCAAGCTCCAGATACAAGCATTATTAACGAGATATAAGGATGAGCAAATTATCATTAGTTGGGACTTGTCCAATGAGAATCAATTCTGGATGTCGCCGAAATCTACGGAAATTGGCACTCATTACATGAAAGAGATGTATAATTTGATGAAGTCAATTGATCCCAACCACTTAATTACATATGGAATGGGAAAGCCCGATGAAAGCTCTGGATTTATCTCATTTGGATCGAAAGGATTTGCCCAATATAATGATTATTACTGTGTACATGTATATCCGGAATGGCTTTATCCTATGACACCCGATATCCTTGATTTCTATATATCTTATCGAATCGCCTATGAATGCTGCCTCGCAAAAGTATCCGGAATCCCAGTACAATTACAAGAGTTTGGATTGTCAGATGATTTTTTCCCCCTAAAAGAACAACATCAAAGAGATCAATTGATATATGGGTATTTTAATGTTGCACTCTGGGATGTACTGCTCAATGAAATTCGGGGAGGTGTGCTTCTTTGGGATTTTTGTGACTTTTTGCCAGAATTAGAGCATCGAAATCCTTATGACCATAAACAGTTCGAACTACATTTTGGAGCGGTCGATCATAATTATAAATTAAAAGCCTCTGGTAAAGCTTTCGAGCATTTTTCTAAATTTCTGGAGAAAACAGATTTCTTAACATATTCTCGCTCAAAATCTGAAATTGCCATCGTTCTTTCCGATAATTTTAACCAGTTTCCTGAAGTGGAAAATAAACGATCAATATTAGAGGATAACTCGGATAATCATTCAAAAAGCTTGTTTTCATCGTTTCTATTTACAAAAATGTGTCATTTTACACCAGATTTCATATCATTACATGACACAGAAGTTGATTTCTTGAAGTATAGAATACTCCTAATTCCAAATGTTCATTATCTTAGTTCTAGAACAATTAATAAATGTAAAGAGTTTTTAGAAACGGGAAATAATAAAATACTCTATATTTCCTCAAATACCTACATTCCGGAGCAATTGTTTGGACCTATTGAATGGAATTTCGAAGAACTACGGAAAAAACAAGTGAAATTAAAGTTATATGATGAGAATTTGAAAGAAAATTTTCCCAGTACAATTACTTTCAAATAT
The DNA here is from genome assembly GCA_008080765.1 of Promethearchaeota archaeon. Taxonomy (GTDB): domain Archaea; phylum Asgardarchaeota; class Lokiarchaeia; order Sigyniarchaeales; family SOKP01; genus TEKIR-8. Next base: position 9,313 of record SHMU01000079.1, read on the forward strand.
ATTAGATCTCAATTGACTATAAATAAATTAGAGTCTTCAGAAATTCTTCCGCTGTATATAGATGAAGAAAATGAAATTATGATGTTTTATCAACAATATGGAACCAATAATAAAGCCATTTTTGTAGCGAATTCCCCAGAAATAAATCATACTATGATTAAAAATTGCTATAAAAAAGAGACTATGCATATTTTATATGATGCCCTTTTCGAATGGACACATCTTGAAAGAGAAGTGAATTGTGATAATCCATTATTAGAAGTAGGAATGTTGTATCATAAAAATAAAAAGAATGCATTGTTGATTGTCATTAATCATGAAGCCACAATACAGTTATGTAAAATTTCTCTAAAAATTCCATGGAAATCAATACAAGAATTTTATCAGAAGAACTTTAGAACTACCGGGTCTAAAAATATATCTATGTCAATAGATGGCTATGATAATTATATTTTTAGTATGAAAATGGATATATAGTTCAATCTCTCAGCAATTCTACTAAGTCTTTTATTTGAGGTTTGATACGGCTTCTTTTTCCGAATACTTTAATAAACCAATAACAATCGGGGCAATAGTAGGTGACATAGTTTCCTTTAAAATCTTTTACTCTGAGGCGTGCTATTTTTTCGGCAATATCTTTTCGCAATTGATGCCCAATACCACCACCGCAACAAAAAAGAGGGATATCCATTATTTTATACCCCGACTCTCTTAAAAGAGATTCAACTTCGGTTTTAACTTCTGGCAAACAATCATAAATCAAGGGACATGCATGTTGAATACTGACTTTTCCTGATTTCTTACTTTTAGTAGGTTTTAGATACTTAGTAAAATATTCTATTTTAATTCCTATATCACTATAATGTTTTTGAAAGACCATATAACAACTGGGGCAGACAGTAATAATCTTTTTAAATCCTTTATCGGTAAAAATCTTTTTATTTCTCTCAACTAATGTATTATAAGTGCTAGTGTCACCAGTGACCAGAATAGGATATGCACAACAAATTTCTTTCTGTAAAACGCTAAACTCGATTCCTTGATCAATGAGATATTCAGCGACATGAGTCCCATATTTAGGAGTTTTAACGCTGGTGAAACATCCAAAATACAATAATGTATCAGAGTCTTTAGGAAGTGATTCTGGAAGTTTAATACGACTTTTTGCATCTTTATAAGGACTGCCATATTGCTCCAATATTTCTTTAGTGTTTTCCAACCCCTCAATCGTATTTCCATCTTTTAGAAACTTTTGTTTCAAAAGAATTCGCTCGTCAGAAGTTCCACATTCTCTACAGTGAATACAACTATAGAGTTTATAATAATCTTCTTGAGAAAACTTATAATCTTTTTGCGTCCGAAGAAGTTCATATACTTTTTCATTTGTGATAAAACTATCCGGTTCAATCTCTTGAACAGGGTAACCCCTTTCTTCTTTTTCTTCCATATAAATTCCATATAAAATCGATTACATTAATAATTCAAAAACGTCTTTTGCGTGGGGATGAATCTTGAATTTTTTAGCAAATCTGTATAACCACCACCAGCATGATACACAATAAGTCGTCACATAATCAATTTCTTCCTTATCATAATCCTTTATTCTCTTTTCCCCAATCGCATCTATTACATCTAATCGATGCATGCGTCCCAAACCATGTCCACAGCACCACATCGGTACATTAATTATATTATATCCACTTTTTTTGAAAATCCCTTCTACAAATTTATCAATATTTTCTCGCCCACGATATTCCAACTGGCAGAGATGCTGGAATGCGACATTCCCTGATTTTTTTTCCTTAGCAGGTTTTAAATAATCTGAGATATAAACAACCTTTATATCCTTATCCATTGCTTCAGCATAATCATTTCTGAAGAGATGGTAGCATGCGGGACATAAACAAATGATTTTATCATAGTTTTTAAAGATTTCAATATTTTCATTCATGCATATCTCGAGTTCCCTCGTAGAACCCGATACATACCAAGGCCATCCGCAACAGATCTCTTCCTCTAAAATGGTGAAGTCAATTTTCTGTTTTAGTAAATATTCTAAAGCATGTTCCGTGTAATGGGGGATTCTCATTGTGGAAAGACATCCCATAAAGAAAAGCGTATCAGAATCTTCAGGTACTCCCTCTGGGATTTTTATTCGCATCTCTTTCATGGGATATGGTGTTCTATATTTCTCAAAGTTTTCGAGCATTTCTTCCCATCCTTCAAACGAATTGCCTTGTTCTAAATACTTCTGTTTTAATTGAATTCGTTCAGATTCAGTATCACATTCTCCACAATCTACACAATTATAAAGTTTATGAAAATCTTCATTCTCGAATTTAAGGTGATCAAGATTTTGAATCATTTGTTTTACTTCATTATCTTCGATAAAATTACCGGGATCTACCTCCTTTGTGGGATAATTCTTCCTTCCTTTAATTCTCTCCTCTTCATCCATAATAAAAACCTACATATGCAGAATTTAGCTTATTCTTTAAATAGATACTTTCTAAATTATAAGGTTTTTCATTATAATTATCAAAATGAGAGAAAAAAATAGAAAATAGAAATTAAATAGAAAATAGAAATTAAATAGAAAATAGAAATTAAATAGAAAATAGAAATTAAATAGAAAAAAATTAGAATAAATTATTGAAGTTTTAGTCTTCCTTAAAACGAATCCAGACATACACTACAAATAGGATTGATCCTATAACAGAGGTGACCTTATGGATAGCATATAAAATATCATATGCTAACCCCTGAAGTAAAATAGCGGAAGCACCTCCTGAAACTAAGGAAAAAATAAATAGCAAGCCCATTATAGTCAATATGTTTTTTTCTTTTTTATCCAAATTATATCTCCCATTTTTTGATTTTACTTAATTTAGTATTTTGATTGATTTATTATCATATCGGAAAGAGAAATTTCCGGATGGTGATATCGTTCATTATACGCTACAATTTCACCAAAAATTGCTTCTTGCGGACACCACACGTAACATGCGAAACAAGTCTCACATTCATGTTGCCATTGAGGTTTGTTATTTATGATTTTTATATTTTGAACGGGACAAATTTTAGCACATATACCACAGACATTACATTTTTCATTGACCTTAAAACTTTTATCTGCGAATGGAATCATTTCCTCAAATGAGAGCTTTGAAGTATCAGAAAGCTTTCTATATCGCTTTGAGAATGCGGGTTTTTTTACTAGATTTAGGAAAGGGGCAGATATAGCTTTTGACAGATTTGAACGGGTCTCAATATAACCTTTCTTACGAGAAATGATATAATCACTAATTATGTTGAGTTTTTCCTTTCCTTTTTGAAGAACCGCTTCTTGTTTTTGGAAAGTTTCATGAGGATTGTTTTGTTCTCTCTTATGTAATAGGGCTTTTTTTAATTTCGAAAAAAGGGAGGGAGGTTTGTATAATTGTACTGAAAAGCCTCCGGCTAAGACACCCGCATGTGATTCAATAATTGTTTGTACATTTTCAAGAGTATCACCAGGATTACCATTGTGTGTGCAGACAGCAACTATATATTTTGATGTAAGAGTTGTTAATTTATTGAGAAATTTTTCAACAATATGAGGGATTCCACTACACCCGTTTGTTGCATAATAAACAGGGAATACTATTCCTATGCAATTAGTGTTAATTGTTATCTTTTCTCTATTAAGGTAAGTTGAAATTGAGATCAGTTTCCCATTTAGATTCTTTGCTAATTCTCTCGCTGCAGCAAATGAATTTCCGGAACCTGTAAAATAATATATTTCTGCTTTTTCTTTTATACATATGATTGTAAGTGTACTTGTTCTTGTATTTTTGTTTGCTTCCGTTTCTGAATTCATATCTTCAACCTCTCAAAATTATTTCTTTTCATTATTCACCATATCAAAAATGAAGGACACATGCTGAGTTATCTTCATTTTGAATTCATCTATTAAGGTATCATAAGGTGCTTGATTATATTTTAATACAAACACCTCGAAGAGTAAATAAAGAGAATGATTAAAGAATTCAACAGCAAGCACCTTAGGATCATATTCTTTTATTGCCCCATTATTCATTAACTGTTGAAAGATCTCCGTCCAAAATACATAGGAAGGCTTTATGTACTGATTTTGAAAGAAATCTAAGAACTTATCGTTTCGATAAAGTTCAATAAACATAAGTCGTAGTATTTTCTGGATATCGACATCTTTTAATAGCTCCAATACAGTTCCCATCACATTTGACAAAATTGTTTTCGGATTAGATTCATTCATTAACTCTTTTAATGAAGGTAGATTAGAATTAGAACGGAATTTATCTTTGAAAAATGTAATAATTGTATCCATAATGTCTTCTTTAGATTTATAATGACTATAAATACTACTCCCTTGAATTTCTACAGCATCTGCGATTTCTCGTATAGATACGGCCTTGTAACCTTTTTGTGAGAACATATCAATCGCTGCATCCCGTATTCTCTCTTTAGTTCCCTTTTCTTCTTCTATTTTCTCCCGATTATTTGAATTTCCCATATTCCACTCCAAATTTCTTATGCTAAATTATGAGTAACTTTAAAGTGTCCAATATGATACAAAGTAATTTCATCCTTATAAACCTAACTAGCGATCGCTAGGTCACTGATTTATCTCAAAATTAATATATGCATTTTTTAAAGGATTAAATGAATGGATTTAGCTATAATAAAGAGTAATTATTTAAAAAAGAAAAAAGAAAAAAGGAATCTAACAAAAAAAAATCAGAAATTATTCTTTCTTATCTTTCATCTTGACTTGGTTTCTTTGTATTCCTACCTCCCTATTTGGAGGTATTGCAACACCACAATTATCTTTTTGTGCTTGATTCGCTTTAAGATCTTTCTCTAGCATCTCTTCTAATTCTTCATCAGATATTTCTTCTTTATCTGCCATAGTTTTAAGAATATAGGCAAATTATTTAAAAATTTAGATTATAAAATATTGATTTGAAGGTTAATAATAGGTTTGCGTAAAAGAGAATTATTTTTTTAAGTTATATCTCATATAATGAATATTTTATATATACTTTAATTACCGAATCAAATAGAAAAAACAAAAAAATTGGATCTTATTCTACTGATTTATTCACGTATTTTAACACAGCTTTTTCCTTTTCGATGGGACGTCGCTCAGGAATCTGAAGAAAATCTTTTTCATGTGTTTTATAAAAATCAGGACTTAAAAAAAGATTACAGTAACAAGTGCCATACTCCTTAATGTCTGGAGGTGCATAATCACATGGGCAGATCAGATCTCTATCCAATTCCCTCTCACCACAAGCAAATCTACAAGGACATGATTGGTATCCATAGCGTTCTTTATTTTGTACTAACCCTTCCAGCAAATCTTCTAATGTTTCTTCATCTTTCTGAAGGATCCAATCATTCATCTCACATATCTTATTACAATATTCCAACATATCCTCTTTTGTTTCCATAGTAAATCCCATTTTAATCATCCTCCTCAAATATTTCATCGTATTTATTGGGATCATACCCCACAACGAATTTATCGTCGCACACCAAAAAGGGATAAGATATTCGTTCTTGATAATTATCTCGCAAGTAATTTAATATTTGCATTTTTTCTTGAGGTGTTATTTGATCCACATCGATATATCGATATTGAATATCGTTATCTTTGAGATATCTTTTACATTTTTTACACCATTGGCATGTGCTTAGCGTAAATGCCATTACATCTTTTTTATCCTTTTTTCCCTCTTCAACTTTTGCAAGTTTTTCAATAATTTCAGGAAATTTATTATCTTGTGTCATTTTTTGTCAATTTTATTGTAAATTTTTTCGAATATTTTATTCTGTTTGAAAATTAGGAAATGTGCTTATAAAACATAAACTTACATTCAAATCATCAACTATGGTAAAACACTTAAATTAATTATTGTTTTCATTTATAAAATATATATAACTTTTATAGGGTTATTAGGTTATTATAAATTAAATATCTTTCAAAATCTTAATCTTAAACAATGTTCCGTGAACAAGGACTGTGTATTGTATATTTTGACAGTATAATTGGTCCCAATATATTTTATTGTAATCATGAACTTTCTGAAAATGATGATTTTCCCGATCTGGGGCGAATTTTAGAATTTAGTGATGATCCAGGAACATTTATTTATGCCTTCAAGGATTATCAGACCATTAACCACACCTTTTACTTACCAAGTACTTTCGCTCGAGGACGGAAAGAAATCATTATGATCTCCTATTTTATTCATGCTGCTTCTTTTAGTAACGAAATATCCGATATTTTTCATTATTTACAATCCAAATCACCCATCTTAAAAAAATTGGCAAAAAAATTACTATCCCTTCCTGGTTTCCCAAAAGTAATCCATTCCAACGTGAACAAACACTTGAAAGGTAATGTTCTCACTTTAGGCGATCCTAATTTTCAGAGCACCTTTCTATTAATTTTCAATTATTTTTATAAAAAATTATCTGCATATAATAGAGGAGGGCTTATTCAAAGCGATGATGTCATTAAGAAAGTCTTTATATTTGGTCCTTCTGATGTGGGAAAAACTACTTTTTTAAAACATATAGAAAAGGTTCATTCTCAGCTCCAAAATGCAAATGATCTTCCAACCAAGATTTTTCAAGTGGTAATTGATAATTTGGAAATCTTAACGGAAAAGTGTACTGATACAGATTTAAAATGTGAGCAATGTGAACGAAATAATCGATGTATAAATAATGCAGAGGGTTTTATTTTAATATTTGATGTTTCTAATAAAGAATCCGTTATCGATGCAAAGGAGCGTTTCAAGATTATTGTTAGTAAATTCTGTCAGAAAAAACCATATACCAAAATCCCGTTTCTAATCATTGGAAATAAGTTTAAATATCATGAAGACGTGGCTCCAGAGGGAGTTTATAAGACCTTTGGAACGGAACAAGCCGAAAAATGTGCCATTGATATGAGATATTTTTCAATGAATTTACTTACTGAAAATGGAAAGATCTTGGATGCATTACGCTGGCTTATAAAGAAAATATTATAAATGAGCATAGTCCTTAATTTCTACGAATTTTTGCATTGATATGGTATAATAAGAGAAAAAAAGTTCAAAAATTACTAATACTATACTATAGTACAATATATTAATTGAATAATAAAAAAGAAGTTAACAATAAGAAATCTTAGCTAATTTTATTAAAGATTCTACTAGAACTTAAAATAAAGTAATGAAATTAAAAATATTAATTGGAGGAATAATATAGAAGATAAGGCATAATTCAGAATCTTTTAGAAGAAAAAAAGAGAGAGATTACAATCAGGATGAGACAGAAGTGTCAGTAAATAATTAGACTTCACTTCAATTTAAAATATTAAAAATCACTACACCTTATGAGGAATATTGAAGCCTCCCCGCCCTAAAGGACGGGGATTCCCACGAGTCCACTAAGCATTAGCTGGCGGGCATATCTTAGGGCTGTTTGTCGCGGTAAACCCCTTCCACGTGCGTAGAAAGGATTCCTCCTTCAAGGAGGGTTGATGCGATAAGTCATCGGATGTCAAGAACTTTACCATGATATTCACAGCGGAATTTAAGTCCCTATCCATCTGATGACCGCATTCGCAAGTAATAGTACGCTCGGACAATGAACGCTTTACTCT
>SHMU01000080.1 GCA_008080765.1 Promethearchaeota archaeon
CTCATAACCTCTCCTCACCATCACCCGTTTCCTCTAACGACGGGGTGGGACAATATGTCCAAGTTTATAGTTAGAGTAATTTTTCAAGAACTGAATCTAGTTCTCTAAATCCTTTTTCTGTTTTCTTGGGGTTCCTCTTGCATATAACACATTCTTTCGTAGAAAATCTTTATTTAGAAATTCATCCACAGAATGTTCGTCATAATTATATCTTCCGTTTGGTAGCTTCTCTACATTGATAAATCCTTGTTGTATTTAATTTGTGAAGGTTGGTCGGAATATTCTCAATAGATTTAAGACTTCACATGCGTTCATTATATAATTTAACCAGTCTTTAATAAAAAAATTATATGGGTCGTATGATTTTTTATAAAAATGATGAGTATATTATTACATATCATTTTTATAATATGTATCGAAACACCACTAGGTAAGTTCTTAGATTATAACCTGTTTTTTAGGATTTCTTTCATATCTTCTGGGGTTAGGCTAACAGGATTATTTTTTAATCCAGTCTTTTCCACAATCATATTCACATCTCCCTCATTTATTCCATAGGTACTTAATCGTTCCAACTTCAACTTATTTGTCCAGTTTTCTAAAGTATATATTAACAATTCTAAATAGTAGGAGATGTCCTTTTCAGCATTATCATCACTATCCGATAATAAAGCTCCCAGCTTGGCATGCTTCCGGAGTGACATCACTCCCTCTTTACCCATTGAATTTAATTTCTTTATATTCATTTTGACTGCCTCGGCTAAAAGTGTCCCACAGACAACTCCGTGCGGAATCTCATATAGCCCTCCAATCGATGAGGCAAACCCGTGGACGACACCTAATCCCGCATTAGCTAAGGTAATGCCTGACATTAAAGAACCGTACGCTAATCCCGCTCTCACTTCAATATCCTCTTGCGCATTTGTACAAGCAGGAATAATTTTGTCTTTCATATGGTCAATCCCACTATAGGACAATGCATCCATCATAGGATTTGCTTTGGTCGAAACGTAGGATTCATATAGTTGTGTAAACGCATCCATTCCACAAGCTGCCGTAATTGAAGGAGGGCAACTTATAGCAAGCTCGGGATCCACGATAGCAATGTTTGGAATATAATTATCATGCCGAAGAGATTTTTTAAAACCATTCTCTCCTACTTGACTAATAACTGCATTTTTTGTTGCTTCCGAACCCGTACCGCTAGTGGTAGGGAGCGCTATGAATGGTATTTTTTTGCCATCCGGTTTTTTTGAACCCACTCCTTCTAAATAATTGGTAATGGAATCCTCGTGGGGAATCATCGCTGAGATTGCCTTTCCCGCATCTATTACAGATCCACCACCAATGGAGATAATAATATCTAATGATTGCTCTCGATACTTGGTAGCATAGCTATCAATTAAAGAAGGAGAAGGCTCTCCTGCAACAGAAATCTGAAAATAGTTAACATTTAACTCGTCCATTTTTTTTCTTATCTCATCCCACACTCCGGAATTCTTCAAAGAACTCTGACCAATTACGAAAAGTATTTTATTGCCAAAAGAAGGTATAATGGTGTCAAGGTTGGAACGTATTCCCGCTCCAAAAAAGACTTTTGGTATACTTGCTACTTCAAAAGGGTCTATCATTTCATTCTCTTCTGTTTTATCGATTTTAATTAGTTGAATAAAGGAATGCTCCTAATATATAATTGATTCTAAACAATAAATGACTTTAGTCTAAAATGTTAAATCTAAAAACCCTTTATTAAATAATTCTAATTTTAAAAAAAGAAAAAAATCACCCAAACCCTCTCATATCTGAATTTGTATCAATTTTGCTAAAGTCTTTTAAATATATTGTGCTGAACCTTATAAAACCTTACAGGTTATTGCCTCTTTCTACAAATCCTTTTTATTACTACTACATTTCCATCTTACGGCTTAAGTTTTTTTACAAAACTCTGATATTCCGCGCATTCCTTATAACCCTCTTTACACACTACAGGATTCTTTGGTAAAACACACCGATCTGAAAATGGGCAGAGTAGCAGTTTGAGATTCTTACCTAAATTTAAATGAGATGTCATTTATGTGTCCCAACCCTTATTTTTTTTCACACGTATACTAAAATATATTACAATTTGTGCTTAGATTAATAACTATTTATTGTTTTTAAATGTCTGCCTTATTTTCTATTGTGTTGCTATGAGACAAAAAGATAGCCGCATACCCCCTTTAAATGGCTTTTTGTGCTCAAAAATATGTATGATGGAATAGGCTATCGCCGATCTCCGACAAAACTCCTTGAAGCTTTCCTTAAGCAATTAAGAGTTTATGGAGGATCTTAATAGAATTGATAAAAATTAAGAGTTAATTTCAAAACATCAATTTTTTAAATATTAAGTATTGAATTGATAAATTAATTACCGCTCCTTAAAGGGCGTGGTTTGTGGCTCGACTCATGTTCTGCTGTTCAAAAAGGTTCTAAATCATCATTCGCATCTATGGGGCAAATTGACATATAGCCCTTGACCTCCGGATGTATCGAGGAACAACTGAACGATTCCTTGTATTCATGGATGTGGAACGATCATCATTCGCGAGCTATCCAAATCTCATGTAATCAAATCGATGCTGCTCTCTTCTAGAACTTATCAGCACTTGCTCGCACACCCAAAGCTGTGAGCTTCTATGCTTACTCTATAGTGAAATTTAAATACAGCGTATTATACTACCACCTATAATTTAATATAAACGTTCAAATCAAAGATACAAAAAATGAATAAACATATGAATGGAAAGGGACAATATGATGCCATTATCATCGGAGGAGGATTGTCAGGACTCAATGCCGCTTATTTTCTGGCTAAAGAAGGTTATAATACACTTCTCTGTGAACGACTTCCAAAAAAAGGACTGTTGGACCATCCGTGCGGCTCAATGATTGCTCCCATGAAAGGATTTTTCACCTTTGAACAAACTAAGAAAGGGATTTTTTTTAAAGAACTCGACTTTCTCTTTACTGAACAAATGATTATTGATTATCCCGGAATTATGGAGTTTATTATGCCTAACGGGAATAATTTCGGTATGAAGATTCAACATCCCAAGCAAGAATTAATTTTTCAAATTGATAAAGAAAAAGTTCTTAAAGAACTTGCGGATAGGGCTGAAAAAGCTGGAGCACATTTATATTACGGCAAAACTGTATCGAGATTGGTTATTGAAAAGGGAAAAGTGAAAGGAGTAACGGTGGGGGATCAAACTTTTATGGCGTCCATCGTGCTTTCTGGAGAAGGTTTGTCGCGGCGATTTTCACAACAAGCAGGTCTCTTTGATTCGAAACCCGAAGGATATATCCTTACCTATGCTCTGTATTTGGATAATATTAATTTACCGCCACAAAAGCGCGGACAAATTGGATATTTCGGAAATGAGTTGATGACGATTCCAAATAGCGCCCTATTATTCCATTCTTACGGCAAAGATAAAGGAATTATTTTTATTTCAATTCTACTTGATGAATTCAAATGGTCATATGAAAAATCTGTAGAAGTATATTTGCAAGAAATACTCCCAAAAATCCCGTTTTTAGAACGCCTCTCAAAACAAGGACGGTTATATGATAAAAAAGCTTGTTGGATGAAGTTGATAAAACCTTCTCAATTAGTCGCCGATGGATATATAGGGATGGGTGATAGTGTGGCACCATTCGGTCATTCTTCTAATTCGATTGCAATGATCATGGGAAGAGAAGCAGCAGAAACCGCAATTGATGCCTTGCAGAATAATGACGTTTCCGTTGCTCATCTTAAAGATTATAATAAATGGTTAAAAAGCGACCTCTTTAAAGGAGTGGAGTTTGAAGGAAGTTTGATTTCACAGATGCTTCAATTCACTGATGAAGAATTAAATGCACTCGCTGATGCTTTCTCTGAAACGAATTTGACCCCATTCTTTGTGGGGGGCAAATGGGATGTCTTCAAAACAACAATGAAGATGATGTTTAAAAAGAAAGTCTTAAAAAACTGGAAGGTATTGAAACGCTTGTTTTAAAATGCATTTTACTTTTTTGCATAATTACTTGTAGTTCTGCTTCATTACGTTATATTTCAACTATTTTATTAATTCTTTCAACTTTTCTTCATTATATCCAAATTCTTTTATATAGGACATATGAGGTCCAAAATTGTTACCGCTTAAATAGATTTTTTTTAACGATTTAAAATTTAGAAATGATCTTGGAAGACTAGTTAAACTGCTTGCTGAAAAGATTGTTTAAAACGAGAATTCCTAGAAATTATACAAACGATCAAAATTTAGAATATTAAAAATGATTCTCTTTGATTTAGAGGAACTAAATAAAAAGAAGGATTAGATAAAAAAATAGATTTAAATAAAAATAGAAATAAAAAAATAGGGATTATTCCTTTTCTTCAGGAGGAAATCGTGTAAGCTTTACCACATAGTCTTCTGAAGGCTTCTCTTGGACGTCCAATAAGTCATACTTATCGATCATCTCAAGAATACCCATCACTTCCATACCATGCTCATATAACTCGTTCGCATCGGAAAGATTTCTCCAGCAGAACGGACACTCGGTCGTTAAAATGTCAGCACCCACTGCATTCGCCTCATCACATCGTAAGCTAGCTGTTCGTAAGGAAAAGTCAGGGTAACCCGCTCGAACCCCACCGCCCGCACCGCAACACATTGAATTCTCTTTGATACGATACATTTCGGTGAATTTGATCCCAACATCCTTTTCTAATTGACGTAAGATGGTTCTGGGTTTATCAAACCATGTATGTCCTTTTTCATTCAATTTGCGAATGTCGAACATCAGATTGTTGCTCTCCTCGATGATTTGCTGCTCAAACTCTACGTAGAAGTGCCTCCCAGTGTGACACGGGTCATGATATGTCACTGTCTTGCCCTTGAGCTCTTTATTCGCCTTGAATTTGATCTTATTGTCTTTGATCAATTGTGTAATCAATTCGAACGCGTGCATAGTCTCAAATGGGAGCTCATCATCGTCCATCCACTTTGGGTAATCCAAACTGAATGTACGGTAGCAGCCCGCGCATGAGAAAAAGACCTTTTCCAAATTCTTGAAGGCTTCTAAATTTTTCTTCATTAAGTCTTGGGCAGTATCTACAGCACCCACTCTAAAGAAGGGGCTTCCACAACATACTTCTTCGGGAATTAAAGTGAAATTCATACCAAGTTTCTCAAAGATTTTGCATGTGGCTGCAGCTATATTTTTTTGTCTATAACTGGCTGTACATCCTACGTAATAGCCGATCTTCGCATCCTTATTATTAATATATTTCTCTAAGCCTGCTTCTTTTGCCCATTCAAATCGTTCTTCGGGTTTTCCGCCGTATGGATTATTTAATTCTTTGACTAATCGGTCAACGAGTTGATGTTTATCTATCATAGGAATGCCCGCCTCAACACACGCAGCCCTTAGAGCCTCGATAATATCTACTGTGGGTACTTTATTCTCACACTGAGCGCTACACATACCACAGGTGATGCATGGCATGATAACATCTCGTACTTGGTCGGAAAATTCTAAGTCTCCCGTCAGGATTGAGCGTGCTATCCATATCTTCCCTGCATTCCAGAAGGCTTCCCAGCCGTATTCGATTCCAGCAGGGCAAGAATCAACCATTCCTTCATACAGAACAGTCTTCTGTTTACCTTTATGTTCTCCGATTCCCTTCTTGCTCGGCTGCCCTGAGTACGCGAAACGGCAGGCCTTACAATGTATACAACGGAACACGTCGCCTTTAAGCTCTTGAAGCCGCTCTAACCCTGTCTTACTCATAGTTAAAATCTCCTCCTCTATTAAACATTAAATCCCCTTGTTCATTAATATAAACCATTTTATTGACCTTTTAATTTAAATTAATCTTGAAATAAAATTAAAAAAAAAAAATTGATTTTACTTATGTTATTAAAAGAGATATTAAAATTAAAAATTACTAATTATATTTAATAATGACACAGATTAATAGAATGCTCGACTAATTTTACAAATGAATGATCAATTAAAAAACACCCCCTTTTTTTATTTCCTACACAGCTCACACCCCATTCATTAAAGTAGTAAACTCTGTAGAGCCTACATAATCCATAAAGAACCCTCCCCTCACCTTTCTGTCTATTTGGATTTCATCTAAGATCTGGGGGATCTTTCGGACTATAAAGAACGCCCGAATTTGTTGCTCGGTGGATTCAACAGTTTTGGTACCTCTTAACCGCAAGAGCGAGTGAAAGAAAACGGGTAGAATGATTAGATTCTAAATACCTAAGCGAAGAGTTAATAATTAATCATTCTTTTGTGAAATTAATCGAATGCTCTTATATTATCTATTATACTTGAACTCCTATCATATTGTAGTTAATTTATAATTATTGTAACTACATCACATTTAAAAAGAATATTTCTTAACTTAATCTAATATTGAAAGTGATGATTACTAATTTCTTATGCGTACTCCTCGTTTTTCCAACTTTTTCAATACATCGGGAAATTGATCGACAAATGTATCTTCTGTGGATATGTCTAAGGATTTAAGCGATTTCATCTCCGCTAAGGCATCTGGAAAACTTTCTATTCGATTTCCTTCTAAATTTAACACTTTAAGTGATGAGAGCTTACCGATGGATTCTGGAATCTCATCTATTTTGTTAAAACATAATACAAGCACTTCTAGCGAACGGAGATTCATTATCGCTTCTGGAAATGAATAGTAATCATTTCCCCCTATCACAAGTTTCTTGAGGTTCTTTAGGTTTTCAATACTTTTAGGAATGGCTAAGTCTTTATGATTTGAGATATATAATTCTTCCAGTGAACTAAGCTTGGTAATAACCGTAGGTAACTTTTTAAAAGAATTTCCATTAAGTTCTAATAATTTAAGAGAGGAAAGCTTACTGAATGTTTCTGGGAGATCGATTAAACGATTGTACATTAAAAATAATTGTTCGAGCGACATTAAATTTCCTATTATATTAAGCACAATATCCAAATTATGACCCTCTCTTCCGTTTATCGCTAGTGTTATTACCCTTTTATTCATTGAAACATATCCCACCATGGAAGGTCCTTCCATATACGAGGACTCGTCTATGTAGGGTATCTTTTCTCCCAGAGCCTCCTCTAACTCAGAAAGAACCTCTGCATCTTGTTGGCAAACATTTCCTTCTCGAAATGGCATATATTTCACCTATTTATGATCATTATTTTTTAATTACAATCTCTTCTTACAATATGAATATAAAAATAAATATTTAAGTGTAAATAAAATTCTTATAACTCTCAATATAATCTAAAATCTTCTTTTTCAAGTCATCTAAATTATCAATATTCCTATATATGATTTTATTGTTTAATTATTCATATTAGCTATTATTTTTCAAGAAATCGATCCTCCCATCCGTCACCCCACACCCAATTTCTTAAGAATAAGAATAATCTTAAATCATCATCCAGTAAAGCATATGTTTCCCAATATTTTCTATCACAGTCTTTATTTTTACTAGCAGAATCTCTATAATGAGTAAATGCATTATCATTCAAGAACGCATAATTTAATTCATTATTATCTATGAGCGAAATATGATCATATCCCTCCAAGAAAATTTCAAACCATTCAATAGGGATTGCAATTGCTTGCTCACTCCAAGAAGGATAACTATACTCCTGATTAATTTTAATCTTCATTTTATCATTTAGGTCCTTTAGTTCAATAGGACTTAAATCTTCGCTATTCCAATAAAGAGGAATGATGAAGAAGTTATCAGGGCCTACATATCCCTTAGGTCCTCTATTATCTACAATTTTTTGATCTGTATGCTTTGAAAGAGAAAAATCAATTGGAGCCCATTTTATATGGGAAGGTATAGCTTCTAAACCTAAAAAGTTTGGATTATAGAAATCTGTTCCATATTTCTTATTAAAAGCTTTATAATCAGAAATATATTCATTGTATCTAAATGCAAATTGATTCCAAAATTGTGCATTTGCGAAAATCCACCAATCAGGATGTGTTTTTCTAGAAAATGTTGGATCAAGGGTTGATACATATGCCTCATAGAATATTAAATACCGTTCATTTTGATCCTTTTTTGTACGTTGATATTCCAAATAATTTTTATGAATTTTATGATGTGAAGCCCTCCCTAAATCTGCTCTTCTAGATAATATTTTGATATCCATATTATTAATTCGAACAATTAAATCACCCAAAAATTCAACTAAATCAATATCAAATGAAATCATAGCCTCACCGTAAAATTTATAGAGATCTTCTTTAATTGTATTCCAGACATTGAGAGTAGGCGGCTTCATTTGCTTGAAATCATTAGCTAAATCTAAATTAATTTTATATATAGAAAGAGGAACACCCCCATTGGAACAAGCATAAGCTCGCATTATATCAACACAAAGATCGAATAACTCAATATCCGTTTTTATTTCATATACCATATGATTTCTAATATATGTTCTTGGGTTTTCATTTAAATACTGCCTAATGGATTGTCTTATTTTAAAACTCATGACATTTAAATCAGATAATGAAGGAGCATTTATTGGTTTAGATTTAATAATTGATAATCTTTGAGAAACAATATAGGGTGTTAAGATTTCAGTATAATAAATGAAATTAAATAATTCATTTAGGTTGAGATCAATGTTTTTTTGATCCTCTCTTCTCAAATCTCTTAGTTTAGCTTTTGGAATAGAGAAAATATCATCTCTCTGACTTAGGGCATCTTTAAAAATGAGATATGAAATATCTTCTTCTGTAAAATAAATATCTGGATTGCTATTTTTTAATGCTCCTCTGATAATATTTTCAATCTTATGAATTAATAGACCTCTTTTAGATTGATATTCAATAGGATCATCTGTAAATTTAGGTGCCCACCATTGTTGACGCATTATTAAGAGTTGATTTTTTAATTTTGCTTTTATTAATGGTAATTGATTTAAAATAGTGACTAAATGGGGATCTGAATCTAATTGTTTTTCCAAGGTTGCTATAGTCTCTAATAACACACCTCTTCGCCTTCCTGCACGTATATCTTCTATCCAATTAGGATTCATTCCTAAGGATTGACTTAATCTCTCACTATAAATCTTATTATTACCCCTTGGTCTTATAAAATAACTTGCAGCACTAGACGCAGCTATAAATCTTGAAGAACCGTATACTATATAAATTGCTTCTTCTAAAGTATAAATGAAATCAACACAGATCTCCCAAAGTTCATATAATTGATTTTTACTTAAACTATCTCTTGATCTCTCTTGAATTGGACTGGCATATAGTGATGCTATTGTTCCAAGGATTTCACTTAACTGGTCTTTTAAATTCTCGTTTGCTTTTCCTGAATATGTCTGATATGATCCTAGATAATCGCTATATTGATTATCTATTGCTTGAAAGATTGCTGCCAAATGACTAGATTTATCATTATCAATAATATTTTTTATTTGCACTATTGTCTTAGCTTGAATTTTAGGAAATTTACCTGTTCTGCATTTCCCAACCCAATCTCGATTTCTTCCTAAAGCCTCAGCTAACTTTGTGTTAGAAATAGTCCCAGGAAAATGACCTGCTTTAGCTATAAAAAAGTTAGCGGCTGCCCAAGCAGGAGTATTTCCGTAAATAATCTTATTGTTAATTATTTCATAGATACTTGACTCCAAAATTCTAAAGAAGTCACCGAGCATATTTTCTGCAAATATTACTTTAATATCGTCCGAATATCCCATTAGATTTGAGATAAAATAATCTGTAGGATTATTTGGTTTTCCTGCAGCTTCTACATATCTCAATTGATCGCTGACCTCTTTATGGGATTCTAATATGGAGGATGCTTCCTCATCTAGCTGAAGGGTGGCAAGCACATCTTCTGCCTTAATCAGGAAGGTATCTGCCTCGGCGTTAAGATCTCCCTTCGTTTGGAGGTATTGGGAGCCGTCAGCGTCGATCCCTATAGCGTCAACGCGGTGCGCAACAAAATCTCCTTCGGGATTGTCGGGATCGGGGAATAACACCATTTCTGGTACATATCGAGCTCTCGTACTCCAGCATCCTCACTTAATAGGAATAAAAAAAGCTCATAGCTCTCTGATGGATGCTTTTGCAAAAACGCTGCTTTCCTTATTAGAAGGTTATGCCCCTTCCATTCTTATTACAATATAAAGGAGAGATTTTCAAGGATAAAGGAGATAAAAAAAATGAAATTAAATGGTATGAAAAAGCATTGGAAAAGGCAGATAATGGGTATTTATATATAGATGAAATTAAGGAAAAAATAAAACAATGTAAAGAAGAAGAATAGAAACTCACTATATAATTAGTATGGGGAACAATAAAAACAAAAAGAGATAAAGATAAGAAGGATGCCGAGAGAGGGACGGATATAAAATGAGAAGATATTTTTTCAATACTTCCAAGAGCGAAAAAATAATCAGACAAAAATCCAAAATTTTTTGACACCATTCTTATCTTCAGAGCGAATAGTCCCTCAGAGAGGGAGTATTACCGTGAAGTTATAATGGAATGAGGCGAGGCGGACCCTTCGCACCGTACAAATATCGCGTTTTGCTGCGAGCGCTATTTTTTCTAAAGACACCCTTAGGAGCTCCCGCCTTAGCGGGCATAATGAGCGAAACAATAATGGGAAGCATATCGACTTTATTCTGGACGGCAAATATCACTCGTTCAAACCCCGTGTGCCCATCAAAGTCGCCATACTCGCCGACCATCTCACCCGCCCCACTTTCGGCACCACCAGCAGGTAAAATTTCAAGCACTTTCAAGTCTACACGCATCTCGGTATCGAGAATGGTAAACTCAAAAGTACCGAGGGTTCCGCTTTCGAGCAATCTATCCACTTCTTTTTCATATACTTCGAATATTCCCAGCTTATAAATCGCTTCTTTTACGATATCCGCGGACTTCACCAAGCTTTTAAACCCTTCCACTTGATACGGCTCAATCAGATGTCGCTTCACCCGCGCCTGCACGGTTCCCATCTGGATACCGAGAAAGCCGCAGAGCGTACTGATCTTCACGTTTGCCCGATAATGACTCCTCATTAACACCACGAGCGAGCATACCAATCCCGCGATGACCTCATCGGTCGTGCACGCGATATCCTTCCACATGGTATTGAGGAGCGTGATCGCCTCGGTATAGAACTCCATGCCCAGCTCAAACCGCACGGCAACCCGATAGAGATGGCTGATAACCAGCTTTTTACGATTACGATAGCGATATTGCCGAAAGGGATGCATAATTTTCCGTTTCCATTGCCTATAAAACGTCTCTTCCACACCCGCCAGCTCCCGCAACGCCTTCTCATCAATTATATAGCCGTGGATTTTGCAATAGCAGGAGATAAGCACGGGAATAAGCTTTTTGAGGGGGATGTGAACCCTCTTGCGAATTTCAGGTGCTAAATGGGAGCCTTTAGCGTGAAGACGTGTAATGATAGCCTTTAGCGCGCGAAAGATCGGCTCTCTAAAGGAGGAAGGAAGCTGAAGCCCCGAGAGAAGGTGCGTAATCCGCGTTTTTGCCTCCGTCTCGAATCGTTCTGCATACGCTCGCATTCCTTGCCGTTTTTCCAAGCGGTCCCAGTGTGCTGAATCCGAATTATGAACGCTCATCCGCTCTTTCGCACATCCGATGCGGGTGGGAAATCCCGTATCGAGCTCATGAGAACGCATCCCTCCAGTATAGGGAAGCGCCGTATCAAAGAGGGGGATATTTGGCATCCCTCCGCAGTGAATACACACATACCCTTGCCCGTTTTCGAGCAGATCATTCGACCCACATAAAGGGCATTCAAACTCCGAGGCAAAACCTCGGTCTATCGCTCGTCTATCGCTCTCATTACTCCGCTGTATTTTTGTATTTCTATTACTATTTTCATTACCTATATCATTTTCATTACCTATATCATTATGATATGCATTATTTTTATCATTATCATTACCATCTAGTATTAGACGATACTTGTACCATTGAGGCAGCATATTCATCCTTAGATCACATCCATTAGGTCCTTTTTTTTAACTTTAATTATAATTGTGTGTTGATTTCTTGCGTGCGTATTTTTTTTTTCTTTTTCGTGCGTATTTTTCCTTTATTTTTTTTTTCTTGCGTGCGTTTTTCCTTTATTTTTTTGTGATGATGAACCCTAACCACTATGAGGGAGTCTTGTAGTCAATATTATTCTTCTACTCCTCTCCATAAATAGTCCCCGCGAACGGTTTTTGCTACTTCTAAGAGGCATAAAATACAGGGGATCTTAAGGGTGAGGCGCCTCCGATAGACATAGCGAAATGTTTTTTCCCGTGCCATCCGCTGCAGCATATTTCTCTGCAAGTGGCGGCGGTCGTACGGTCTGTCAAAAAAAACAATCGCAGATACTCCTCATCCAGCTCACATGAGCAGAGGGGGCATCTGCCGTATTTTGTCCGAAAATGTTCAAATCTTAATGTTCTCCGTTCCGCATACGAAAACTCCTTAGTATAATGCGTAAGCAATTGCGAGCGAGTTCCGTCATTCGCAAAGCGTCTCAAGGGTTCCGTGAACCGCATGCATTCGTCTATCGAGATATACGAGATTCGGCAGATCTGATAGAGGTCAAGAAAGTAATCATTGGCATTCAAATAGAGCAAAAACACGAGGGGAATAGTTTTCAGCGGGTCGATGGAGAGGTCGCAGCGCTCAATTGCGTGATATGCTTCAAGAATACACGGGGTAATTGATTTCGGTAAGTTCAAGCGCTTTCGAATGCGATTGATTTCCTGACGAATTTTATCCTGAGGGAGTGCGATCATTTTGACTCCTTTTTTTGAGTGGTGGTTTTATTATCAGTATATTTGTATTTTGGAAAGGATAACACTTTTTTTAATATAGAATACACTTTTTCCTTCTTTTCAATAGGAAGCGAGCGTAGATCTTGTCCATATGGAACTAAACCCATATCACATTTGAGAGAAGTAAAGGCAGTATAGATTCGCAGGAAATTGGTAAGGTCTTCAGCAGGTAAGGTATTGGAGCGTAAGAGCTTTATAACTATTCGATTAGCTAAAATTCTCCATTTTTCTTGCCCACTCTCCATTCCAATACTAAACAGTTCTATAAATACCTCATAAACCTTTGAAATATTGGAGGGTGGTGATAGACCTGTTGAATTATCCATAATTAAGCACTTTATGCAAAATTTTTTAGAATTATTATCAAGATATTAATATTAGCCTTCAATAATTATTATGAAAATATTATATTTAAATATTATACTTTTACTGCAGAAAATATTATTTCCTACCAGTAGAAAATCTCTTAATTCCCATCATTAAAATATGATGAAATAATTTCTATATGTATATGACGGTGGATCTTTCGGATAAGAAAATCATATTTCGGTGCAAGAGTAAGGTCAGTAAGTCTGGAAAGAAGCAGTATCATTTTAACGTGCCTAACGCGCCGTTTCGCTCGCAAATCATTAATCCCGATAAAAAATACCTCATTTATTATGTAGAAGAATCACCCCAGCAAAATGAGCTCATTACCAACGATATCGGAGAATTACAGACCTTTAAACCGCTTTTAGAAACGAAGATTCCCTTTTATTCGAATGTAGCCCATCCCTCGGGACAATATCGTATCAACATCCCCAAGGATGTCATTAAAAATAAGCTCATCGACCCCATTAAGCAAGTCGAGTATTGGATTTATTTTGTGATTAAAAAATAAGATTAATTTTTGAAAATGTAAATATGTCATCTATTGAAAAATTTATTTTATCCTTCAATTACTAAAATTATTAATTTATCTTTAATATCAATTATATTCCATTAATACGAGAGATGTGTATTTTAAAATATGAAGACTAAGGATTTGTTTAATGATATGATAAATGTTTTTAAAAGAGAGTTTAAGAACGTGATGAAAAAATTCAATGATGAAAGAAGATTTGAATTAAATGAATCTCAAAATCATAGATTTTGCTTTTCTTTAGAGTATTATAATCAAAAGATTATAGATGTTAACTATAATAAAAATAAAATAATGGAGGAATACTTTCAAAATGATATAAATAAGAAAGAATTGGAAGATATATTTATATATTTAGCTCGTCATGAATATTGTCATAATTTAATAACAGATTCCTCAGAGGAACTAAAAGATAGTAAAATTCAAGGTACAGAAATAAAACAAATCCAGAGATTTAATTATATTAACTTTGAAAATCAGTTTGGAGAATTTTTTGCAGATTATATGGTTAAAAGACATTTTGATAATATACCCCAAAAATATCTTGAAAAAGTATTAGTATATTTCGAAGAGGAGATGGATTTGAATTACTATTGTCATGGGGTACTCCCCATTTCAGGCGATTCTATTAACACAAGAGATCAATTACAAATTTATTCATTTTTACGTAATTTATATAAATTTTATATTTGTGGTGAGTGGAATTTATTAAAACCACTATTTCAAAACATAAATTTTGATAATCTATTGAAATTTTTTAGATTAATCTTTAAATATTTTGAATTAACAATAACAAATCTAAAAGATATTAGTAAAATTCGTAATTCAATTATTACATTAGTAAAAAGATTGGATACTTGTAAATTTGAGAATTTAATATTTCATAATAAATTAGATAACCAAGTAATTGAGATATTAAAATTTAGATAGATATAATATGAGTATGTTTTTTTGAAAAAATTATGTACTAGAATATGAAATTTATATGAAAACACTTTATCATCTGACCTAAAACATTCTATACATTCAAATCTCGATCTATATTTTCAGGTTTTTAATAGAATAAACTTATTACTGGATATCTTCTTCTTATTGTTATCAATAATAAGAAGAAAAAGAAATTGTAAAAAAAATATTAAAGAAAATAATTCAAAAATTTAGTTAAGGCAGAGCTAATCTGCCTGGATGCATTATCATACTTGGGTCTACGAGTTTTTTGAATGCTCGAAGATATTTCCAATACATTGCCGCATCATAATACGCTTCAATATGTATGTAAGGATCTGGTCTGTAATTTAGCCATCCTTGTTTTAAGCCATATTCTGTGGTATCACGATTAAGATCTTGTACTTTTTCGAAGTCGCTTTGCTTAGTACTGTCAAAGCAAATGATTGGCATGCAAATTGCTTGTCGACATCGCTCAATGCTGGCAATCCACATTACCGGTGGAAATCCATAATGTTCCATCCGTTCATTGTACATTTCAGCAAAATGGGCACATTCATTCCATGGAGTATACCATGTGATAAATAAGAAACCTGCCTCCCAGAAACTATAGGGAATCGCAATTTTATTCGGTTTTTTCATTCTGCTTTCTATTTGCTTTGGATGAAGTTCCCATGGTTTCATTGCTGCGCCATCTTTTGCTCGATTTGCCGCAAAATCTTTACAATGATTATTAATCGTCTCTACGACGTTATCAAATTCTTTCTGTGTCTGAGCCCAGATTTCCCAGTTCATCCACCATTCTGGGATGCCAATCTTCTCAAAAAATTCATATTCATGA
This sequence comes from Promethearchaeota archaeon, assembly GCA_008080765.1. Classification (GTDB taxonomy): domain Archaea; phylum Asgardarchaeota; class Lokiarchaeia; order Sigyniarchaeales; family SOKP01; genus TEKIR-8. The sequence goes on from SHMU01000080.1 coordinate 15,585, forward strand.
GGAATCTTATCTTTTGGCCAACGAGTCATGACTAAGGGGTAATTTCCGCCTTGTACCATTACGGTATTATGTGCAACTCCGAATTCTTTATGCCCCAATTCTAAGGTGACGTCTTGCATATCGTATGGGTTAGACATACCCCATGCCACCACCGTTTTATGTTCGGGATGGGGATAAATCTTTACGGCCGCTTTCGTGACCACTCCAAAGGCACCTTGCGAACCCATCAAAAAGGACCACATATCAGGTCCCAATCCGTATTTATAGAAAGGCTTTGCGCCAGGAAGTGCCCATGAGCCGGTTTTTACGACATCGCCGTTAGGAAAGACTATTTGTGCGCACATAAAGTTATCTCCCTGCGGACCTACTGAAGATGTATATAATGAAAATCCTCTGTCAATTGCATCTCCCATTACTGTTGCTGCGGGAGGTGCACCATCTGCGATTGGTGGAGCCCAGTCAGGGTGATTTTTGTGCATATAAGCCCAGAGCTGACCGTTGGTGACCCCTGGCTCAATGATCGCATACCGATTCGCCTCATCAATCTCGAGAATTCGATCCATCCGTCCTAAATCTAATAATACTCCCGCGGGTTTAATAGTTGGGCATGCAAATCCTCCGGAGAGTCCTGCTGAAATAGGTGAGACCGCAATCTTCTCTTCTGTACAATAAAGCAAAATCTTTCTGATTTCCTCGACGTATTTAGGTCGTAAGACCACGTCTGGTATCTGGGACTCTAATCCCATAACGGACTTAGCCAAATAGGATGCAGTGATAGCCTCATCCATCGTGGCATACTCCTTGCCTACGATACCTTCGAAAGCAGAGAGATCTTTTTCCGTCGGTGCTTTATAACTCATTTTTTTTCAGCTTTTTCTTTTTTTTCTTTTTTTTAAGTTAACTTTTCATAATCTAACTATAGTTTTCTAAATTAACAACAAAATTTTAAGATTATCAAAATACATTTAATGAAAAGGGTAACAGTTTCTTATTATTTCAATCATAGAGTTTTAAAAGGAAAAAGATATTCTTACTTATGAATTTTCATATTGAATTTTAAATACATTTTAAGAGATATAGGAGAGAGATTAGAAATCACAAGATCTCCTTTCTGATGAGACATTTATCAAAAGTCAATTACCCCGCCTTGAAAGGCGGGGCTTGTGGCTCAATTCCCCATCAATTCTCCTAAAAGCTTCTGGTTCATCATCGTCCACATCTAAGGGGCTAATTGACACATAGCCCGTGTCCTTCGGATATACCGAGGGACAACTGCCCGATCTCTGATAT
>SHMU01000081.1 GCA_008080765.1 Promethearchaeota archaeon
TGTGAAAACGATGGCACGGAAGAAAAAAACCACCAAATCGCCCCGACAAAACAAATCGAACAAGACTCTTCATCATTCAATGCAAAACACGGGCTCGTTGGGAAGATTTGTCCAATTCTTAACCTATAAAGCACAAAAAATAGGCAAAAGAGTAATAAGAATTGATGAATCATACACCACACAGACCTGTGCGAAATGCGGGAAAAGAGTAAAGCGTTCATTGTCCGAGCGTACTATTACTTGCGAATGCGGTCATCAGATGGATAGGGACTTAAATTCCGCCGTGAATATCATGGTAACGTTCTTGACATCCGATGACTTATCGCATCAACCCTCCTTGAAGGAGGAATCCTTTCTACGCACGTGGAAGGGGTTTACCGCGACAAACAGCCCTAAGATATGCCCGTCAGCTAATGCTTAGTGGACTCGTGGGAATCCCCGTCCTTTTGGGCGGGGAGGCTTCAATCTCATAGGTCAGATCAATATTAAAGCGGTAATTGCCATCCAAGAAAATGATTTAAAGGTCCATTACCAACGCCAATTTTAAAATTAATTGAGTTTTTGAGTAATTTAGTGAGATATTGCTTTGCAATTTTTACTGCGTCTAAGGTTTTTTTTCCTTTGGCGATTTCTGCTGCAATAGCAGAAGCATAAGTGCATCCCGTTCCATGCGTATTGTCAGTAGTAATTCTCGGTGCGCTAATTTCATGAAAGCTATCTCCATCATAAAAAATATCTATCGCATCCTCTATATTGGGGATATGACCTCCTTTTACCACAACATTTTTAGCACCCAAATTATAAATAGATTGAGCAGCTTCTTTTGCCTCCTCCAAATTAGTGATGTTACGACTCACGATCACTTCTGCCTCAAAATGATTAGGAGTAATCACGAAGGCTAAGGGAATTAATCGTTTAATAAGGGTTTTTTGAGCATTGTCTTTTAATAAAGAGTCTCCGCTTCTGGAAACCATTACGGGATCCACAACAAACTTGTCAATCTCATATTCCAGAGCTTTTCGAACTACCATTTCAATTATTTCTGCATTGGCCAACATCCCACTCTTCCACACGTTTGGTTTAATATCATTCATCACAGAATCTATCTGTAAGCCTACAAATTCAGTGTCAACTTCATAAATTCCTTGGACACCAATGGTATTTTGAGCTGTTAGGGCGGTAATAGCGCTAGCGCCGTATACACCACGAGCAGCAAAAGCTTTTAAATCAGCTTGGATGCCTGCACCGCTTCCAGAATCAGAGCCAGCAATTGTTAATACTTTTTTCATTCAAAGTTACCTCATTATAAATTTCATTAATTAACCTTTAGTATTCATTCTTAAAAATTTTAATAGAATCAAAATATAATTATATCTATGGTAATTGATGAAAAAAAATATCTTCTAATTTTTGACCATGGTACTGGTGGTCCTAAGTCTGCCATCGTTTCTACTCATGGTGATGTAATCACGTGGGCATTTGAAGCTGTGCCACTTCATACCGCGAAGGGGGGTCTTGCGGAACAAGATCCGAATGATTGGTGGAATGCTATTATGACTGCATCGAAAAAAGCAATCGATAATTGTGAAATCCCCACGGAGGATATAATTGGGGTATGTAATACCAGTCAATGGAGCGGAACTGTACCAATCGATAAGAAGGGTAATCCCTTAATGAACTGCATCATCTGGATGGATACTCGAGCATCAAAATATATGGAAAAATTTCATAAAGGATTAATACGTGTAGATGGTTATAATCTTTTTAAAATGCTTCCTTTAATTAAGCGTACGGCAGGAGGTCCTGCCCTTCATGGGAAAGATCCTATTGCTAATATCATGTGGTTAAAAGGAGAAAACCCAGATCTCTATGAAAAAACTTACAAATTTTTGGAACCTCAAGATTATATTAATTTTCGACTCACAGGAGAAATTGCAGCCTCCTTTGCTTCAATTCATCTTCATTGGGTTACTGATGTAAGAGATATAAATAATATAACTTATTCTGATGGGCTAATAAAGAAATTTAAAATTGATAAAGAAAAATTACCGCAAGACTTAAAATGGTCAACAGAAGTATTGGGAGATATTAAAAAAGAGCTTGCTGATGAATTGGGGCTTGAAAAGGATGTTAAAGTAGTAATGGGTGCTCCCGATCTGCATTCTGCAAATATTGGTTCTGGAGCTGTTCAAAACTATCAAGGACATATCTATATAGGAACTTCAGATTGGTTGGGATGTCATGTACCTTATAAAAAGACTGATATCTTTCATAATATGGCAAGTGCCCCTTCCGCTATTCCGGGTAAATATATGTTGATTAATGAGCAGGAAATTGCTGGAGGTGCGCTCACCTTTCTGCGAGATAATATCTTATATCATAAAGATGAATTACTTCAGGAAGAAGCTGTTCCTGATATCTATAAAATTTTTGATAAAATCGTGGCACAGACTCCGGCGGGTTCAAATAATCTGATCTTTACTCCCTGGCTCATTGGTGAGAGAGGACCCGTAGATGATCATACTATCAGAGGAGGACTGTATAATATCTCGTTAGAAATGAATCGAGAACATATTATTCGCGCTATATTTGAAGGTGTTGCATACAATATCAAATGGCTTTTAATATATGTAGAGAAATTTATTAAAAAATGGGTTAAAAAAGAGAAAGCAAGCCAAATTCAAAACGGAAAATATATGCCCGAGTTAAATATCATTGGTGGGGGTGGTCAAAGTCCCATATGGTGCCAAATCTTTGCAGATGTATTAGACCGTAAAATACGTCAAGTAAAAAATCCCATTCAAGCAAATGCACGAGGCGCCGCTTTTATTGCTTCCGTAGGATTAGGTTATGCTACATGGGAGCATATTCCCAAACATATTGAATTCTCTAATATTTTCACACCCAATCCTGATAATAGAGAAATATATGATAAGCTTTTTGCTGAATATTTGAACATTTATGATGCAATGGGAAAGATTTATCAGAGATTGAATACTGAATAACTTCTTACCTTAAGAATATAAGAATTCAATAACAAAAATAACAATAACAATAACAATAAAAAAGAAAAGAAAAGAAAGAAAAAATAGATGGTAAATAAAAATAACAAATTCCGTTATTTTTATCCTTTTATGTTTCTACCTTTTTTAAGCCGATCTAAATCTTTTTCTTGCAGAGCTCTTCTTTGAACCTTCCCAGTCATAGAAACAGGTAAAGCTTTAACAAATTCTATATATTCAGGAGTTTTCCACTTAGCCATATTCTCGTAACACCATTCTTTTAGCTGCTCTGAAGTTATATCTTTATCTGGTTTATACCCTTCTTTAAGTGTGACCCATGCCTTCGCTATCTCTCCTCTATGTTCATCCGGAAGTCCTGCAACAGCTACTTCATCTACCATTTCATGATGAGCCATCAATTCTTCCACCTCTTTGGGGAAGACACTGTGTCCCGAGACTTTAATCAAGGATTTTTTACGATCTCGTATTTCACAGAACCCATGTTCATCCATGTATCCAATATCACCTGTAAGGAGCCAGCGTTTTCCATTCCATTGCTTAATATTATCTTCTTGTTCTTTTTGTTCCCCTTTATATCCAAGCATGACTTGGGGACCGGCTACGCATATTTCACCCGTATGTTCAATGCCAAAGTTTCCGCGCTCTTTTGTTCCATCACAGATAGGACCTGCGTCAAAATTATTGGCATCAAATATTGCCCAATCAGTACCAGGTAGTGGCAATCCAATTTTACCCGTTTTATTAGGACCCCAAAAGGGGGCAACAGATACTACAGGTGAGGTTTCCGTCAACCCATAGCCTACTCGTATCGGACAAAAGATCTCCTCGAAGGGGACTCGAACATAATCATGGAGAGGGCCCGCTCCTTGGGTAGCATATTTTAGTTTTTCATGGAAGTCATAACGTTTCTTAAATTTTTCTTCTCCCATCTCTTCAACAAAATCTGTTAATCGTTTAAAGAGCATTTCTACTCCTGTATACATTATTCCCTGGGGAGCATCAACTTGTTTTATTGTTTTACATAGATCTTCTTCCGGAGGGGGTCTTGGAAATAGAAGCATTACCATTCCTAACGATAAGGCTCCATTCATGACGCAGGTCATTCCAAAACTATGGAAAAATGGTATAGAGCCAATGGTGATCATCCCGGGGGTAAGGTTTACCCAATCTTGCATTTGATAAAGATTTGAAACGAGATTTGCATGGGTTAATTGAGCTGCTTTAGGTAATCCTGTGGTACCTCCCGTCATTAAATATACTGCAGGGTCATTCCACGGATCAACCTCAATACTTATCTCTTTTGCTTCTGTATTTTCAATTATTTCTTTTAATCGATGAACTTGATAATGTTCAGATTCATCTGGAACTTTGTCTTGGAAATCTGGCACCTTATCACGCAATAATTGAAACATTTTGTCGGGAACAGTTACAAAGTCAAGTAGATTTGTAGAAATTAAGTGTTCTATCTTAGTTTTCGGCAAGGTGTTTTTCACAAGCAAATAGAGCGCATCCATTAATACTAACACTTTGGCATCAGTAATGGTAAGTTCATGAAGTAATTCCATGGGTTTATATTGAGGGTTCACACCTGCAACAACAGCTCCTATATATTGTGTACCAATATATGCAATTACAAAATTGATAGAATTAGGTAAATCAATTGCTACTACATCACCTTTTCTTACACCTAAATCATATAAATATGTACCAAATCGTTTAGCATAATCAATTAATGTCTTATATTTCACGCGCTCGATTACAGGACCGAATACTGAGAGGCAGATGTCTTTGTCCCATAAATCATTTTCATTTGCATTAGTTAAGAATCCATTAAATAAAGGTTCAATTTTAACGCCCTCAACATCCTTTAACTGATGTGGAACTCCTTCCGGCCAATAACCGCCAGTAAACCATACTTTTTCTTCATCTACCAAAAAATCGTCTAAAGAAGTCATTTTTTATCAATTTATTCTTAAAGTTTTATTTATATTTTTTTATGTTAAATTATTTTGTTAATTATTAAATTGTATATATTGGTATTTATTTATTTCTTTTATCTAACCTCTCCTAAAAAACTAATTAATAATAATTAAAACTAAATTTTGAGTATAATTTAAGGTAATATGGGATTTAAAGAGAAATTAGTTAAATATCTTCAAGATAGTTTAACTAAGGCGGAATTGGAAGCATTACCGAGCGGTTTTCAAACAATAGGAAAACTTATTATTATAAAATTAAAACCTGAATTATTGGATAAAAAGAAGATTATCGCTGAGGCATATTTGGAACTTTTACCATATATTCGATCGGTCTATCTTAATTTGGGAAAAATAGAAGGGCAATTACGGGAACCCGAAAAGATTGAATTTCTCTCAGGAGACGATAACCCATTAGTTATTCATAAGGAACATGGAGTCAGTTATATCTTTGATATTACTAAAATTATGTTCAGCCAAGGAAATCTGCGAGAAAGAAGATATCTTGCAAATTTAGTAGGAAATGATGAGATTGTAGTAGATATGTTTGCAGGTATCGGATATTTTTCATTGCCTATTGCGATTATTGCAGAACCTAAAAAAATTTATAGTATTGAATTAAATCCCACTGCATATCAATTTCTCTTAAAGAACATCAAGTTAAATAGAGTTGAGGATCTCATTGAACCCCTTCAAGGAAATTGCCGTGAAAAGGTTTTTGAGCTAAGAAAAAGAGGTGTTCGAGCAGATCGAATTATTATGGGTGTGTTTCCTACTCCTAAAGAATACATCCAAGATGCACTTAAAATAGTAAAAGATTTAGGCACGATTATACATTATGAAGGGGTTACAGATAAGGATGAATATTTAGAGCTTTACAATGAATTCTCTCAAATTGCATCCCAAAATAATTTTGAAACCTTTCTAAAAGAGCATAGATTTGTAAAAAGCTATGGACCAAATCTTTATCATATAGTCTATGATATTTCAGTACATCATATATAGGTAAAAAAAATCTCGATTTTTATCGTTATTAATCATTACAATTGAACTCATTAAAGCAGATCGAAGATTTGCTTAAGTTACATTCTTTTTATCCAATCAGAATCTTGCTTTGGTTGGGCTATTTCTTTTTCTTTTTCAAATTCTTTTACTAAATCATCATACTTTCTGTGTATCATTCTTCTATCAAATACCTGTCCCTCTTGGAGTAGATTTTCTTTTTCTTCATCGGAGAAATAATCCATAACCGGAATAAAGAAATGATTGTCTTCTTTATCAATGTGCTGTGGGTAAAAATCAATCAATATTTCCATTTTTTTAATTATCGTATCAATGGCATTTTTATCTCCATAAGTGTAGGTGTTTTTCGCCTCCACGAGGTCTCCCGTAGTATTTCGAGCAAATACATGTTCCTCGATTAGTTCATCCATAGTTTGCTGATGCTCTTCAGTAAGATCTTTCTTTTTTAATTCTCTAAACAAAATATCTTCTTCTTTTCCGTGATGAGTTTGATCTGCATATGTTCTGATGAAATCAACGGCTTGGTCTATAAAGATAGGATTGACGGTTTGTTGAGTTTTTATTTCTTTCAATTCATGTTCAATAATTTTAATCATCCGCTCAATTAGTCGATGTTCAATCATTAACGGACCAATGGGTAACAATTTTTTCACCTCCTCTGATGTTTTAAAAACTAAGTATAATTTATTTGTTAGTCTAAAAGTCTTTTTTCTCCCGTTATTGATTGTAGTTCGGTAATATTTTGGGTTATCTCAACACATCCCAGATAAACCCCTTCCGTATCTCTTAGGGCATAATATTCAATCAAAATTTTCTGAGATTGAGAGGCATCTTTCCCTTCTAAATTTAAATCAATCCAAAATCGTGCTTTATCCCGCGAACCATCCTTAAATTCGGTAAGTATTTGTTCCACTTTATGGAGGCTTTTTTGTGGGTGACAATTCCGTACATCTTTACCGACCACTCCCTTTGGTCGTTTGAAAATTCTTGTATCGTGCTTATTCCATGCTAAAACCTTGTCATTTTTATCTAACACGGAAAATTCCATGGGTATAGTTTGCAGCATTGAATTCAATATATTTCTAGGTAATTCACCTATCACACCTATTTATTCCCTCTTCTCTATTATAAATTCTATAATTACATGATAAAAAATATGATGATTTAAATACGTTTAGTTTATAAATCTTAGACTAAGGCAAAAGATGAATTATTCATTATAGAAATAAAATATGGTTTAAAAATAGAAGAAAAAAGAGATTAAATATTTGAATCAATCTGAATACGACACGAGAAATGTGTTATCATCGTACACTATTTCATCAGGTGCTACATTAAGACCAAATGAGGCATCCCAGATAGGAGAGGCATCAATATCGACATTATTTATTTTATAAGCTGCCCAGACGAGTTCGCTGCTGTAATATCCATCCTCATATTCGCTTTTGTAGCCTTGTAATGGATTTAACCGAGGGTCATAAGTTTTTCCAAATTGAGCTTTTGCAAACGAAATTGCGGCATCTTTAATTTCCCGAGTGGTATCAACCCGTATTATTGCACAAGCATCATAATCATGAACTATTTCTAAATCAGAGAAAAGGACACCCGAATAGGTAGCTTCCACCACCATCCCATTTCCCGCATACAATAAAGCATGAGTCCACGAACTAAGTAAAAACGTAAATGGATATCCTTTGGTAACAATAATATCTCCAGGCTCGAGTAGACTAAAATCTAATTCATTGCCATCTCCCGAAAATAGAGGTCCACTCTGGTACAACAACCCAAGAAGTGAATAATTAATCTCTGGTTCTTCTGATTCGGAAGGAGTTATAGTAGCTATCAGAGAAATCGAAATTAAGGCTCCCACCGTGATAGCAAAAATCAATAATCCTAATTTTATGTTTTTTTCCATGTATTTTTTCCCCAATCTACATTCTACATTTTCTAATTATTGATTAATTCTTAATTATTGATTCTATTTAAATTCTTTTCGTTAATTATCTTTTTCCATTTTAAATACCTCTTTAATGACAAGTTTTAAGAGAGGGATAAATACCATGAAACTATCTATGGAAATTAATGTATACTTTGAAATGGAATCTAAAATTAGATATAATGAAATTAGATGAATCAATTTATATTTGTATTAGGCAGTAATTACAAACTTTCTTTAGCTGAGCTTGATACCTTTTTGAAAAGCAAAGAATTTAAAGGGCGAATCATCGATTATTCCTCTACGATTGCAGTTGTTCGTTTTGAAGAATTAGACACTCAGAAATATTACGTAAACCAATTGGAAAATCTCCAATATTTTTTAGGTGGTACACAAAAAATTGCACACGTTTTTGAGTTTATAAACATAAATAGCTTAAAAGAAGCCTTTCCTTTTAGAGTAAATAATTTCAATGCTGTGAGGAAGGAAAGAAAAAATATTAAAAACTTAATAGAAATAGCTCTCGAAGCTATTTTTCCTACCATAGAGAAGGAGAATATCTTTTTTGCAGTTTCTATTTATCCAAATCTTTTTAATGATGAGTATTACAAAAATGTCCTTGTTAAACATTTTCTGCCTTTCTTAAATAAAACGATCTCCAAACGTTTAAAGAAAAAAAATGCCAATAAGGCAATTTATTTCAAATATCCTCAAAAAAATATTAATTCGGGAAATTTAAACCCAATTTTTCCACATCATGTTATTCAATATGAACTTCTGAAAGAAAATAGGGCCGAAATTATTTTCGGAATTACAGAAGAGGGGTGTTACATCGCAAGGACTTTCACCGTGGACGACCCCAACTTCAAACGGAAGATCGATGAGAAAAGACCTTTCAAAGAATATAAAAGTTCTATTCCGCCTAAATTATCAATTATGATGCTTAATTTTCTAAATCTATTTCAAAATCGACATGATAAAAAAGTGCTCGATATTTTTGTAGGAAATGGAGATATTGCCTTATTTGGTCTACTGGAAGATTTTAATATTTTTGGAGTGGATGAGGATAAGACCAATATCAAAAAGACGATAAAAAATATACAATGGCTCCAGAAAGAATTAGAGCTTCCACCATTAATAAATCTCAATGAGCGATTTCTAAGGGTGAAACTTTCTGATCTTAATTCCACGTTTAAAGAGAATTTTTTTGATGGAATCGTCTCAAAACCGAATTTAGGACCCTTTTACACGGAAAGACCTTATTATACAGAGGCACTAGAGCTGGTGAAAGGTACTTTAAAACCTTTGTATGAAACTATTTTCGGGCAATCCTATAAAATATTAAAAAAGCACAGTAGAATGGTCATTATAGCACCAAGTATTAGCTTAATGGATGATCCAAAGGATTTACGGTTAAACGTCCAAAATATTGCCGCAAATCATAACTTTCAGGAAATTCCCCTCATAAGTACTGACCGAATTGTAAATAAATCAAATAAAGAACTTCAATTTAGGAAAAAAAAACTCTATAGCATTTTAGACACCAAAAAGGGGCAAATTATTAAAAGAAAAATTTATGTATTTGAAAAGCGAGGATAAATAGATTTTATGAATTATGAAAAGATCTTTGATAAAATTGAAGCAAAATTAGAGGGGCTCTCTCATTTAGATGAATTAACAAACAAAAAAAAGAAACCATTTGAAATATTAATTGCAACCGTCCTTTCTGCAAGAACCAGAGATACTAATACCAGAAAAGTCACAAAACGATTGTTTAAGACATTAAAAACACCAAAAGAAATTGCTGATGCAAAAATAAGCACACTCGAAGATTTGGTCTATGAAGCAGGATTTTATAAGGTAAAAGCACAACGAATCAAAGACATCTCGAAAATTATTGTAGAAACATATAATGGCAAGGTTCCAGCAGATTTTGAGAAATTGATGAGTTTACCCGGTGTGGGGAGAAAAACCGCAAATTGTGTGCTTGCTTATGCCTTTAATTTACCTGCAATTTGCGTAGATACCCATGTGCATCGAATTTCAAATCGATTAGGATGGGTTCATACCAAGAAGCCAAAAGAAACCGAAAAAGAATTAAAAAATTTGATTCCAAAAGACCAGTGGATACGTATTAATCGTTTATTTGTAAGATTTGGACAACAGATTTGTCTGCCAAATCATCCTAAACATGAACAATGTCCTGTGGAGGATATCTGCGCCAAAGATTTTTCAATGGAAAAGAAACAAAAAAAGAAGAAAAAGAGCAAAGGCAGGAACAAAGCTCAATAACGGGCATATTCAGATTCATATTCACTTCTTTTCTTTTGCTTGACGTAATAGCCCATTACAACACCATTGACAAGCCCAAATAAATGAGCCCAAATGTTTATTCCAGGAGCTAAGGATGATATTAAAAAAAAAGCAATATAAACAAGCGCAAATAACAATAATTGAGGATTATCCATCGCAATAATAACAAAAGCGCTTCCAATTAGTCCAAATATCGCACCAGAAGCCCCTAAACTAATAGTATTCGGAGGAAATAAAATCAATGTAAAAAAATTTCCCAACAATCCCGAAACAAAATATATAATTATGTAGGTTAATTTGGTAAATTCTTTTTCGACCAAAGCGCCAAATAAAAAAAGCGCAAATATATTGGAAAAGATATGCATAACATCCGCATGTAAAAAAATTGCGGTAAATAAGCGCCACCACTCCAAGTTGTCTATTATTTTTTGATTATTTTGCACTAAATAAGCGGAATATTGCTCACCTATTGGAGATTGAAAGATTACAAAGCAAGCTAAATTGATAATGAGCAACCATAACGAAATTTTTGCATTCTTTAAATCTTCTGTATCGAGAACAATCATCTAGTTAATATAATAATTCCAAGTTTAAATTATTAAAACTTATGAATAATATTCCAAAAACACTTAAAGATATAAAACCTTAATATTTTGTAGATTATATAGTAATAGTAATGAAAAAAAATTTTTTACCAAACCAAACGAGGCTGATGATCAGAGTTGCATGATTTTAGTAAAAAGAAAAAAAGACTTTTAGAATCATTAGTATCAAATAACTTACTTAAAGATAAGCGGCTTTATAACGCATTTATGGAAATTCCTTTAGAAGAATTTATCCCGGAGAAATACAAAGATCCGTTAAAAATTTATGAGGATATCCCAAATTTGTTTTATTATCAAAACCCGCAAAATTACCGCACCATTTCAGCACCCCATATGATTACTATCATGTTGCAAGGATTAGCCTTAAAAGATGATGATGATCTGCTAATTCTCGGGGCAAAGTCGGGTTATATTTCAGCTTTGGCACATAAATTATCTCCAAAAGGAGAAATTATCATTTTAGAGGCAAATTCTGAAATTGCTAAATATACTGAAAAGAATTTGCAGAAATTAGGGTTAGAACACAATATAACGGTAATTGTTAAAAATCCCCTTCAAGGAATGCCCGATTTAAGTCCTTGGCAAAAAATATTGGTTACTGGAGCAATTAAACAGAATAGAATCCATTCTTTACTTAGACAATTAGATAAAAACGAGGGAGTGCTGTTTGCCCCGATAGGAGAAGATTTTATTCAGACATATACCCAGATCTTAAGAATTAATGATGATTTCTATGGTAAAAAACAATTACAAGTGCGCTTTACACCCCTTATGACTCAAGTTGAATTAGATGAAATTGAATTAATAACGGATGAGGCGGAATTGAAGGAACCGGTCCAAATCACTAATGCACCTGAAAAAGTGGATAAAACATTAGAAAAAATTAAAATTAAATATATGGAAAATATCCTTGATGAGGTCAATTTAGATACTGAAGAGGAAGAGGGATCAATTGAAACTGACCTAATTGAGGAAGCATTAAATTTTCTAGAAAAGTTAAAATCAATCGTGAAAGGGCTCAAAAAAGAGCATGAGGTTGAAAATTGCTTCAAATATCTTGAAGAGATGGAAGATCAAGTAGAACATCTTAAAATTTTCAAAAAAAAGGAATTAGGGCTCAAGATAAAAAAAATGCAAAACTTTATGAATTCCATTAGAAGCTTCTTGGTAATTAGAAGGCAATTAGAAGAGAAGTCCCAAGCTACTGATCTTGAGGATAAAATAGATATTATGAATAAACAAATGAGTCAGTTAAATAATTTGGAAGCACTCATTAACTCTGAAATTAAACGACTCTTAGAAATATAGTAAAGTAATAAGATGGAATCAAGAGTCTGTAATGCAACATGGTCTTGTTGTTATATTTCAATTCTCTTTTCTTCATTATTCTCTTGATCAAATAGAAAAAAGAAAAAAAATTCAGTAAAAACAGCCATATATCGCTCCCTCACTCTATCTTATTAATATGGGGGTTATATCATTAAGATATCATCAAATTCTACAAATTTTGCAAGAAATCTAATATTGCTTTCATAAAATCGGGCAAATCATCTGGTGTGCGCGATGTAATCAAATTCTTATCGATCACTACCGATTGGTCAACGAAGTCTACACCCGCATTAATCATATCATCTTTTATAGCAAAATAACTAGTTGCTTTTCTTCCCTCAACAATATTTGCAGAAATTAAAATCCAGCCCGCATGGCAGATTGCTCCTACTAATTTGCTTTCATCATCTATTTTTCTTACAAAATCAAGAATTGAAGAATATCGCCTTAAATGGTCGGGATTTCTTGACCCTCCTGGTAAAATTACACCACTATATTCCTCTGGATTTGCATCCTTTATGGCCAAATCAGGCTTGATTGGATATCCATGCTTTCCTTTAATTATTTCAGTAGAAAGGCTTATTAAGTGGGTTTCATATCCAGCTTCGTGTAATCTAATTCTTGGGTAATGAAGTTCAAGATCTTCATAGCCATCAGTAGCTAATATTGCTATCTTTTTCATAATCAATCACCTCAGACTAGACAAAATTTCTGCTAATTATTTAGCATTTTGGTTATAAATTATTCGTTTTTATTCGATGAGATACATAAAAAATATAAGCAAAGCAAATTGCTATATGAAAACTAAACCTATTAAAACTTTAATAAGGGAGGAGCACAAATTATTTATTTTTTTTTAGATTTTCTTCACTAACAGAGTAAAAAGAATTAACCTTTAGCCATGCCCAAATTAATTGCATTTCGCAACTTTCATTATAAAGAGGGGAAAAATAATCCAAAAAGGTTGCAACAGCTGGTTGCTCCCCCGTATGATGTGATTTCAAAAGAAGAGGAGCTTGAATTGAAAAGTAAAGATCCTAACAACATCTGTAATATTATTCTCCCCGATTCTTATACCGAGGCGGGAAAAAAATTAAATCAAATGATTGCAGATGGCACCTTGATGTGTGAAGAGGATAGATGTATCTGTATTTATGGAATTGATTATAAACATCCCGAAACGGGACAAGAAATAAGTCGATATGGTTTTGTGGGATTACTGAAATTAGTCGAAATTTTCCCGGCAAATGACGGGGTCATTCCGCACGAGGCAACATTTAGAAAATATACCGAGGATCGACTTAATTTAATTCGGGAAACTGACGCCAATTTCTCACCGATTTTTATGATTTATAATGGAAACGGATCGGCAGACAAAATAATTCAAAAATATATAAAACGAGAACCACATTTACAAACTCAAGATAGAGACAATTTCACGCATAAGATCTGGGAAATCTGGAAGGAAAAGGATATCAAAGCCATTCAAAAAATCGTGCAAAATAATCCTGTTATAATTGCAGACGGTCATCATCGATATATCACTACATTACGTCATTCTAGACATGGAGGGTGTCAATACATCATGGCACTTTTCATAGATTTTAATGATCCGGGATTGATCATATTTACCAGCCATCGGCAAGTTCATAAAATGCCCGTTGCTTCTCTTTTCGAATTGAAACAAAAAAGTAAACACTATTTTAAGATTGAAAAAATAAACAATTATAAAGAATTAAAGTTTAAACTAGAGGAATATCAGCAAAAGCATGTATTTGGGTGTTATTTTCAAGGAGAATTTGTTCTATTAACGCTTAAAGGGGAAATTAAACCCGAAGAAATAATCATGGCAAATAAACCCGATGAGTGGAAACAGCTAGACTTACCAATTTTACATAAAATCCTTTTTGAGAAATGTTTAAAAATTAACAAGGAGGATATTTCTTATATTAAAGATGCTATAAAGGGAATGGAAAATGTGAACTTAAAAAAAGTTGATGCTTTATTCATTGTAAATCCTACAAAATTAGAGGATGTACACAAGATCACTAAATTAGGAGAAATAATGCCCCAAAAGTCTACTTATTTCTACCCAAAGCCTCTCTCCGGGCTAGTTATTCATAAACATACCGATAAAATTGAATAGTATAACTTAGTTTAATGTTTTGTTAAAAGTTTAAAATATTATTGTGTTTTATCTTTAAAAAAACATTAAATAAAAAAATAGGATAGAGAGGATATCTCAGTTAAACAATACAATTTTAAAAAAAGAAAAAAAAATTATTGCTCTTCACAATATTATACATATTTATCTTCAAAAGATTTTAATTTTTCGATAATTTCATCTTTTAGGGAGCCAACAATTACCTCATCTCCCTTTTCCTTAAGAGTTCGTGTATATTTCATAAAACTATGCAATACTGGTCCTGGAGGTAGTTTGTCCCTCATTTTTTCAATGTAGTCTCCTAATTCTGCGCTTTGAATTCCTTGCTCCAATTTATCATAGAGATTTTTAAAGAACTCGTGAATTTCTGCCTTCATTTTGGGAGTAATCGTAGATACTGAGGGTGCAGACTCTGCCTCTGCTGGAGTGCCAGATCCTTGCTTAAAAGCTCCTCTTCCCATTACAATGATGTTTGGCTCTGTACGGGGATATTCTCCGCTTCCCACACAAGTAAATTTAATCGAAATCGATTCATTTCCTTCCAACTCAACAATTTGAATAGTCAATTCTGATTGACTTACTTTGTAGTCCAATTCTTCGGGGTATAAATTAATTACATCAAACCCGCTGGGAATTTTATCTTTGACCATAATATTTTCCAACTCTACTTTCCCCTTGTTCTGAATCCTAATGGATATATCAAATTCTCCCTCAGATGCACCAGGTCGAATACTTTTAAGGGTTTTTAATTTTCTCGCCACATATTTAATTTTGATTTCAGGTTCTACTTCTGGACGATTAATATATTCTTTACCCTTTATTTGGGGATTTACTCCAATTTCAACCGGAGTGGCATATTTTGTTTCTGGTTTTGGGTTCTTTGCAAGAATGGGATAACCCATCTTAAACTCAAGATTGGGCTCAAAATAATCGGATAATTTTGTAAGTTCAATAGTTATAGTATGCGCTTTATCTGGACTGATATCGTCAGGATTAATTTTCAAATTATTAATAAATTCATCTCGCTTGTGAAGTTCTATTGTCTCTGTTTTGGTAAATAATCGCAGCTCTATGTCCTTTATTTCTGGGGGAATAAAATCTACTGGGATGGTATCACTTATCCGCAGAGAATTTATTAATGCTGAGCCCTCATTGGTAACAACATTTTCGATTGTCATATCAGTATTAGCATAAGCATTTACTTCAGGAGGAGTAATATTCTTCTTCACTTTCGCTTTAATCACTTTATAAATGGTAGACTCCTTAGTTAGCTTACCTTTAACTCTCTTAATTACCTTATACAATGTAGTAAATTTAATGCTGGATTCTAATTCAGGAACATTCTTGGACTCCACTTGAAAATCATAATCCCATGACTTATCGGGAGCTAATTCTAATTCTGGCTCCTCTGTAACGATATGCTCCGTTCCAGTAGGAACATTATGGGTCACATCCACTTTTTCTAGCTTCACTTTGAACTCAGAGTCGTTGATAAACTCTACGTTGCATTCCCAAGTACCGGGAGAAGCACTTTCATCGGTGGTCACTCCACTTAGAGAATCCGTCAAGCCCCTAATCAGGGGATCCATTAGCGTTAAATGATGATTTTCTACTAGATACGTTATATTAGTGGGACCTAATTCCTTCTCCTCTACACTCTCTACAATTGCCTTAAAGTTTAACTCCAGTAAAACAGTTTCATTTGCGCTAATTGAATCTACAGTCCAATTAACTACGGTATTGTCTGAGCTTTCGTTAATATTAACCTCTCCCGTTTCATTAGCCCCAAATTCAATTTTTTTAACAAATGCGGGCAAAGTACGGGTTATATTAATATCCGTAATGGGTTTATCGAGAGTATTAGTTAATTTAATGGTAAGTCGACACAAATTTGGTTCCTTGAATAAAAACGCATTATTTACTTTATCAGATAATTCTCTGTTTGTGTCAAAAATTTCTTCCAATTCTAAGCATGGTTTCTCTAGATTCTCTATAGTATAGGATTTTTCAAATGATTTACCGGGATTGATTATACCCATTTCCATGGACTTTTGCGCATTAGTATTTACCACTTCTTTAAGATTTAAGACAGAATTCCATAATCTGCTTGTTTTTGAAGGATTTTTAACGGCAATAGTTCCCGAGCCTTTTATCTGCTTCACATTTTGATTGCCATCGAGCAGTGGCTCCTCAACATCTGTAATATCGATAATAATCAAATTTTTAAATTCCGACATCTTATGTTTCTACTCCAATGTTTGCTAATTTAATGTTTTCATTTGATGATGATATTTACAATATATATACTAATTTATGTATATAAAAATTCACATATCGGTGTGTCAATTACCCCGCCTTGAAAGGCGGGGCTTGTGGCTCAAATCCCCATCAATTCTCCTAAAAGCTTCTGGTTCATCATCGTCCACATCTAAGGGGCTAATTGACACATAGCCCGTGTCCTTCGGATATACCGAGGGACAACTGCCCGATCTCTGATAT
>SHMU01000082.1 GCA_008080765.1 Promethearchaeota archaeon
TAAGAATCAAAAAACAAAGAGTGGCGTCTCATCCACCGACTAAACTCGGTGGTTTCCACGCTTGCATAATATATGAATTATTATACTAGAGAAGATCTTATTTCAATTCTTAAAAATTTTACAACATATTCAGAATTGCACAGCAAACAGAATGGTTCTGTTATCATCTCTGAATTTGGCGGAAGACCCTTGGGATTATTTCCTAAGAAGAATAATATAAGCCTTTTATGGATAAATCCAGAATTAGAAAGAGTTCTACAGAAAAAAGATTCTGGAATAGGAGGCGATCGTTATTGGCTCAGTCCAGAGCGAACCTTTTTTTATAAAAAACCCGAAACTTGGGAAAAATGGTTCTGCCCTCCCGGATTAGATCCCGCAGCGTATACTTTAAAAGAGGAATCTAGCTCTAAATGTACCCTTCGTTCGCCTCTTTCCCTTACAAATCAATTTACAAAGCAAAAATATATGGGATCTATGATCAGAACAATAGAAATTATCAAAGAACCATTTTCAACAGATGTTGATTATTGCGGTATTCAATTTACCGATGAATGCAGCTTAAACTATCCTAATCCGCAGCTCAATGGATGGAGCTTAGCTACTGTAATTAGCGGATATATTAATAATCCTGGAACGGTACTTATTCCTACAAAACATAAGCCAACACCACTATCATATTTCCGTCCCATTCCTAAAGATAGACTTATTCTCGGAAAGAATTATGTTGCTTTTAAAATAGATGTAAATGAGATCTATAAACTGGCAATTCGTCCCGAAGATATCGACTTCTCACGAAACGCCAAGATTGGTTATTTTTTGAAAATTCCTCATCATGAAATGTATGGATTTCTGATTAAATTATCAAATGATATTCCCAGAACGCAAAAGGAGTGCTTTGATGTTGCCCGCGATCATCCGAATTCAGAAATTGGTGTAGTTCAATCTTATAATTCCAAATCACCCAAAGAAAACAAGCTTCAGTTTGGTGAGATCGAACTTCAATTAAATAAATTTGAAATGCAAAACGATATCTCAAAAGGAAAAGCAATTCATCAATTATTTGGTTATATTGGAAATAAAGAGGAAATCTTAGATGTTATATCTAAATACTTGGGTATTGAAACTCCACAATTGTTTTAGGAATAAAAGCACATAGATGAATTAAGTCTTATATTTTGCCTCAAAAAGGGGCACTAACAAATCCACCATCGCATTGAATAGCAGTACCCGTGATATAACTTGCCCTATCTGAAGCAAGAAAAGCGACCAGATGTGCAAGTTCTTCAGGGTGTCCCATCCGTCCCATTGGGATTTGAACTGTCCATTGTTTCTTTATTTCTTTTTCAGATTTATTCATCTGAACCATATTGCTTTCAATAAGTTCTTTCATTCTATCTGTAAGCGTAGGTCCAGGACAAACCACATTTACCCGAATGTTTTTTCTCGCATATTCATTTGAAAGCGTTTTTGCGAATCCAAGCACGCCCAATCTTGTAGTATTGGATAATACTAAGTTTTCTAAGGGTTGCTTTACGGATACAGAAGTGATAGCAATAATATTGCCATTTCCTTGCTCTTCCATTAGAGGTAACACTAGTCTAGATATCCTAACAAAGGATCTGAGATTTAAATCGATGGAATTAGTCCATTCTTCCTTTGATACATCCTTTACAGGCTTTGAGGGAGGACCTCCTGCATTATGAATGAGTATATCTATTTTCTTAAACTTTTGCCGAGTTGTATCCACAAGAAGTTGAATCTGATCCTCGTATAATAGATTTGCAACAACATATTCTATGTGATTATTCTCATTAATTGACTCAAGCTCTAGAATTTGTGCTCTTGCAACCTTTAGATGTTCCTCCGTACGGCTACAAATCATCACATTTGCTCCTTCTTGATATAAAACCTTGGCACAAGCTAATCCTAATCCCTTACTTGATGCTAAAACTAGCGCTACCTTGTTTTTAAGACCCAAATCCATAATATTTCTTCCCACTATAACTATTAATCTTTTTCTTTAGATATCATAAAGCATATTAATATATAAAAATTCAATATTAGGCATATGAGTAGGAAAAAACGATACAGAATAGAAGATTATGTAAATAGGTTATAGAGGAATAAATTGACTATAAATCTAAAAAGTATATAATTATAAGAGTTGCTTGAAAAATGAGAATAAAAAAGTATTTTTATTTATTCGGGAGTGAGCTCGTCCAAGTCAGAAAGATCTAACCCTGAATCTGCCGCTTCAGGTACTTCCGAAAGGAACTCATCCAAAATTTCTCGTAATTCATCTCCAGACCTCTTCAAAATAAGCCGAATTAATCCAATATTAATATCTGGATCTGAAATTAAACATAACACTCCTTTGGGACCGCAACTTGCTGCAAAGATTTTACCCCCCAAAAATTCAGAAGTGACAATATCTAATGCTCCAAGTTCCAGATTTTTACCTTGCTCCTCCGATGCACAAAAAACAGCACTCGCAATCGCACCGATCCCATCAACATCTGCTGGAAAATAGGAAAATTTCGAAACACTTGCGATTGTCAATCCAGTTCTGTCCACCAAGATTACTTTTTTAATTCCACTTTCAGATTTAATTATTTTTGAGAGTATCTTATCAAAGCTCTTTGTATCAACTGAGATGGTTATTCACACCTATTTGGTTATTTTTTTTTAACTTTTATTATGTTAAGATAATAAAGAAAAGATTTCTATATAAAAATATCTTTTTGAGTATATAATAGTTTCGATATTGTTATTCCTACTTTTCCCATGCCTTTTGGGAATAATGATGTAAATATTTTATTTTTCCATAATTATTATTCATAGAAGATCATTTTTTTTTACAATTTCTTTGTAATGGTCTCGTTCTCTTCTCAGCACTTTTATTTCTTTTTTCAACTCAATAATCTGATTTTGCGTCTCTTCTTGAGCACGTTCAAAATCTTCAAGCTGTTGTTTTAGCCCTTTTTTAGCCAGTTTTAGTTCAGCGATGGTATCCAAATGCATTTCATTAAATTCTGTTAATTCATTTACATTTGCGGATAAATTTTCATTTTCTTGTGTGATTTTGGTTATTTCGTGTTCTTTTTCTTTTATTTTTTCACTTTTTTTGTCTAATTCATCCTCTAAATACTCCACCTTAGATTCATTTTCCTTAGATGTTTTTTCATATTCTTGTATAATATTTTTCAATTCGCGAAGTTCGCTATGTAATGCTTCTAGTTGAGTCTCCTTTTGAGTCTTTTTTTCTTCTAGTTCTGAAAGAAGAGAATCTTTTTCCTCGAACTCTTTCTGTAATTCAGAATATGTTGATTGTTGATTTTCTAATTTTGCTTCAAATTCGGAGATTGCCTTACTTTTTTGCTCAATTATATCTTCTAACTCCTTACTTTTTCCATCTTTATTTTCGATTTCTTCTTGTAATGAATTGATTTTATTATGCAACTTGCTGATCTCTACTTTTAATTCAGAATTAGTAGCATTTGCACTCGTGAGTTGTTCTCTTAGCACAGAGGTTGCTTCAGATTTTTCATCTATTTCTATTTTTAAATGTTCAATCTTTTCCGATAATGCTTCCACTTCTTCTCGATATTCAGAAATATCTGCCAAAACTTCCGATTGTTCTCCACTCTCATTCTCATCTTTCTTATTTTTCGAAGGCTCAAAGCTCTCTTGGTCATGTGATTCTGCTTTTGATTCAGCTGAATCATTGTTTTTTATTTTACCTACGGAATTATTATCAAGTTTTTCCTCAGACGCTTGATCTTCACTTTCAGAAGTTTCGGAGGGAAGATTCTCTTGTTCTTCAGCCATTATTTTTCCACCTACATAAAAATAATAAACCAACTTTTAAGTTTTTTGCTAAGATAAAGAATAGGTTCTCACAAAAAGTTATGAAGTAGTAGGATGATCTTTTGAAGAGGATACTTCAAATTTTAGCATAAGCTGAGGTGGAAAGATAAGATTTTCTTATATATGAGAGCAATGGATATAAATCCAGCTTTTTAATCAATGCAATCTGATTGCAGTACATTTTAACCGATTTTTCGATCAACTACAGAAATTATCCGCCTTTTCTACGATTGCGGTTGATATATTCCTTCAAATCGCTGACTAATAAATTAGCAGAATATTCTGGCCAATATTCATTTCGAAATTTGAATTCAGCATAAGAAGCATCCCATAACAAGAAACCACTGATGCGTGCTCCATCTTCCATACCAGTTCGTATAATAAAATCTACTTCAGGGGTATCTTTTGTATAGAGATATTGCTTAATTACTTTTCGATTGACTTTTTCGGGATCTACATCATCTTTGAGTATCTTCTTGACAGCATCAGCTATTTCAGCTTGACCATCATACATTATCAAGATATTTACGAAATTTTTGTTGAAATTTTTTGTAAATTCATGCATTTCATCTACTTTCGCTTTTACTTCAGGTGGCAGTAAATCCAATCTCCCAAGAATTCGAAATCTCACTTGTTCTTCTACGACTATATCTTCACTCATTATTTTGTCAATAGCTTTTATAATGATTTTATAAATATAGGCTAATTCAGTTTTGCTGCGCTTTATGGCGTTCTCCAAAGAAAGCGCATACACAGTTAAATATTTAATGCCTGCATCAAAAAAACTATAGATAATGTCCTTTAAGGTCTTATATCCAGTGATATGTCCAATTTTAATATCTACATTATGGTTTCTTGCCCATCGTCGATTTCCATCAGGTATTAACCCGACATGTCGCGGTAATTGATCACTCACAGTATTCTTGAGCACTTGTAGTTCATTCAACATTTTCGGAAAGTAACGCTTTTAATCAAATTTTTATCTAAATAATTCAAAGAAGTTTTAATTATACTATTAAGAAAGAAAATTACAATTTTAATATTACTATAGAATTATAATTGAAGAATTAAAGAGTATTAATGAATATTATCAAAAGTGATAGTCCTAAAAAAATGAGAAAATCCTTGAAGTTTAAGAACCATCTTCTTAGTTTAATTGATTTAAAAATAATTCTAAACTCTATTTTGCTATTAATACATATAATTAATTATTTATTGTATAATTTGCAGATATTTCTCTACGAACTTTAATATGATTAATGATATAAGTCAAAACACTAATTATGATAATATGAATCGTGTAGGAGCCATTTTACTGGATTAAGTTTAAATGAAATAATTGATTAATAGATCAAAAACAGATTTAATCAATGTTATTTTTTATTGAGTTATTTGTTATTAGAAGTGCGAAAATAGTAGAAGAATTGATGTACAATGCTTAGTAATGATTATTTATTTGGAGATATTGGTATAGACTCATTTGGATTTCATGCTCCACGATTCTATGTAAAGGTAGAGGATTTAGCAAAGAGAAGAAATGTTGATCCCGAGAAGTATCGTAAGGGATTACTTTTAAAAGAGATGCGGCTTCCTGATCCCGATGAAGATGTTATATCAATTGGTGTAAAGGCAGGGTATAATGCCTTAGTGAGGGGTAATATAGATCCCAAAGAGATTGATGCGATCTTTGTGGGAACGGAAACAGTTACTTATGCGGTAAAATCCGTATCGAACATTTTTGCTCAACTATTAAATGTATCTCCCAATTGTTTGACACAAGATATTTATAATGCTTGTGCGGGAGGCACCTTAGCCACCTTAAATGCCATTGGATTAATAGAAAAAGATGTAATAAATAAGGCATTAGTTATAAGTGCTGATATATCTTCATATCCGCTTGGGAGTCCCAGTGAACCTACCCAAGGATCTGGAGCGATTGCTTTAGTTATTTCTAAAAATCCACGAATAGCAAAGTTTAGCAAAAAGTTTGGAAAAGTCTCGGGAAATATAAATGATTTCTGGAGACCTCCTAATGATAAAAATGCTCATGTATTTGGGCATTATTCTGTGGATAGTTATTTAAAATTACAATTAGATGCCTATGATAATTTAATAGACTGTATCGGAGATTTTTATGCCGATTACTACGCCTTTCATGCACCCTTCTCAAAACTTCCGATAAAATGCATGAGGCAAATCATCCAAAAGCGATGGATTCATAATATAAGTAATTTATTAAAAACTAAACAACAAACATTAACTGATTCTCTGTTCAAAAAACTTGACTCTTTTTTACAAGATATTATAGTAGTGCCTGAATATATTTATTTTAATTTAAAAGAAAGGGGGCTTTCTTCCTCAAAATTGGAAAAGCTTTCTAATTGGGTGATGTCAAATATAAAAACGAAGATTTTGCCTCACCTTTCTGTTCCTATGCATTTTGGAAACATGTATAATGCTGCTTTATGGTCTCAAATTCAATATATCGTTGAGAATTATGCTAAGGTAAATGATACAATTTATTTTGGCTCATACGGTTCTGGTGCCACAGCTATAAGTGGTTTATTAAAAATTAAACCGGGATTCCGCAAAATAATCGAGAAAAGTCCCAAAATTAATGATTATATTACCTATAAACAGAGAAAAAGCGTGCAAGAATATGAACTCATTAAGCAAGGAAAATATATACCTAATATTGTAATTGGAGAAATACAGCCTCATGAATTCAATGAAAGCAGAGGGTTTACTCTTCATTTCTGTGATGAAGGGTGTATTATTCCCGATATTGATGGTTTGGATCGCTGTCCTCAAGGGCATACGGGATTTCACGAACGATTCTTTCCATTATATGCTAAATTAATCTCAGAACCCATTCCGTTAAAATCTTATGATTTAAGGTATTTAAACAAGGGATTAGTACGAGTAGAGGATAATGTACATAAGGAAAACACCTTGGAATATTGTATAAGAAGAGTGAAGGTTAATGACGAAGACTTAGCAGAGAAAGGCTTGCTTAACTGGAGCCCCTATTATATAAAATGCTTGAAATATTCCTAAGGCATTTTTGCATGGGACTTTAATTTTCTATTTTATTTAATTTTAGTATATTCAAATTTAAGTTTAAAAGAGTTGATGGTATCCTTCCTCTTATAATTTCTCTATCTATTTATTTTTACCTTTAATTTTTTTAGGATGCGTTAATTATTCCTTTTTAATTAAATATTTATTTTGCAATAGTTTAAGGAAAGCAATTTAGAAGAAGAGAGGCGTCAATACACACATGAACGATCGTAATTTAAATTCTAATCTATCTGGATTTTATAAGCTTAGTATAGAAGAGAGACAAGACATTCTAGCGGAACAATTGAATCTTAGCGATAAAGAGGTGCAATTATTAAAAACCTACGGCTATTTTTCATCTACACAACTTTCAGCGATGATTGAAAATGTGGTGGGTAGTTTTCAACTTCCACTTGGGATTGCATGTAATTTTTTAATTAACGGCAAAGATACTTTAATTCCAATGGTGATAGAGGAGCCTTCTGTTGTTGCAGCAGCTTCTAATGCTGCGAAAATAGCTAGAACATATGGGGGTTTTCAATGTGAGGATGTAAAACCGATTATGATTGGACAAATACAAATAATCGATCTAGAAGATATCAATACTGCTGAACAGCTCTTATTTAAAAGAAAAGTAGAGATATTAGACCTTGCGAATAAACAAGATCCTTTACTAGTTAATCTAGGAGGAGGAGCAATGGATCTTAAAACGCGCAAATTAAAAACAAAGAGAGGGGAAATGCTTATCGTCCATTTGCTGGTAAATGTAGCAGATGCGATGGGAGCGAACGTGGTTAATACTATGGTAGAAGCATTAGCACCTTTTATTGAGAATTTGACAAATGGAAGAGTTTTATTGAGGATTGTATCCAATCTGGCAATATACCGTATCGCAAAAGCTAAGGCAATCTTTGATAAACAATTAATTGGCAATGAAGAGGTGATTGATAGAATTTTAGATGCTGATGAATTCGCTCAGATGGATCCTTATCGGGCTGCAACTCATAATAAAGGTATCATGAATGGGATTAGTGCGTTGACACTTGCCACGGGAAATGACACTCGTGCCGTTGAGGCAGGAGCTCATGCATATGCTGCCTTAAATGACTATTATAAGCCTTTAACTACGTATTATAAGGATAAGGCGGGAAATTTAGTGGGGGAAATAGAAATTCCTTTAGCATTAGGAATAATTGGAGGAATGACAAAACTCCACCCACTTGCTAATTTAAACCTTAAAATCTTAAAGATTAAATCGGCTAATGAATTATGCCAAATCGCCGCAGCATTAGGCTTAGCCCAAAATTTCGGCGCATTGAGAGCATTAACCTCTGAAGGAATTCAAAAAGGACATATGAAACTGCATTCACGAAATATTGCTAAACTAGCAGGTGTGAAGGATCACTTAATTGATGAAGTGGCTCAGAAACTAATTGCAACCGGTATAATTAGAGTAGATTATGCACAAAAAATAGTAGAAGAATTAGAAAATAAAAATAAAATGAAAAATAACATAAAAAAATAATAACTCTATTTTGCAACAATGAAATCAATTATAGCGGTTGCTCCAGGGAAATGCATTCTATTTGGTGAGCACGCTGTTGTGTATGGATATCCTGCAATAGCTATGGCCTTGGATAAAGGTTCAAAGTGTAATATACGCGAAACTAAATATAATAAAATTGAAATACACTTGATCAATTATAATGAAGATTTTGAGGGTGCGAATATAGAAAATCTGAAACAGATAATCCCCCAAAAATATGCTCAAATATCTAAACTATTTTCCCTCCTATCCGAATATTTTCAATTAGAACCCCAGAGGCTCTCTATTACCATATCGAGCAATCTTTTCCCGGGAGCGGGTTTAGGCTCCTCTGCATCAATTGCAGCATCTCTCCTTTATGCATTCAACTGTTTTTATGAATTACATTTACAAAAAACAAAAGTTAATGAGTTAGCCTACGAACTTGAGCAGATCATTCATGGTACACCTTCGGGAATAGATAATACCATTTGTACCTACGGAAAGTCAATTTATTTTCAAAACGGAACTTTTAGTTTTATGAAAATATCCGAAAAAATTCGCTTTTTAATTACATACACAAATATTGAACATGATACGAAGGAAGCAATTACGCGATTAAGAAATTTGCGACAAGAGCAACCAAAAAAAACGAATCAATATTTAAAAGAAATAGGAAAGATCTGTAAACACGCAAGGAGAGCAATAAAAAATAATGATTTTGATAAAATAGGAGAATTGATGAATGAAAATCAAGATTATTTGTCTAAATTACAATTATCTAATAAGAAAATCCAAGAAATCACATCCACTGCGCTAAACAATGGAGCTCTGGGATCTAAATTGACAGGGGCAGGTTTAGGAGGATGTGTTATAAGCTTGGGTGAGGAAGAAAAATTGCTTGACTTAATAACAATTCTTCAGAAGAAGGGATATAAAAGTTTTATTGCCAAAAATGATCAAGAAGGTGTACGATGTGAAAAAAAGTAAAGAGATTATAATCCTTAAATTGGGAGGAGGCCTTATTACAGATAAGAATAAACCATTTTCATTACGAGAAGAGGTCATAGAAAATTCAGTCCATCAAATTATACGAAGTAAAAAAAAGGTAATAGTAATTCATGGAGGAGGATCCTTTGGTCATCCTACTGCGCAAGAGTATCAAATAAATAAAGGGAAAGATCCTTCAATAGCAAATCAGATATATGGACTGACTAAAACTCATGATGTAATGGTAAAACTCAATTCCATAATAATTGAAAAATTTTTAAAGCAAAATGTAGCATCACTCTCAATTCAAACTTCCTCGATATTTGTTAAAGATAGTAGTAAGGATCTTTTTTCTTGTAATTTCGAGCCAATAATAAGATGTCTTTCTTTGGGGATCATCCCAGTAATCTATGGGGATATTGTTTTTGATCTGCAAGGGGATTTTTCCATTCTCTCGGGGGATAAAATAATCCTTTTATTATGTCAATATCTAAAAGAGTTTTTTATTAGTAAAGTGATTTTCGCAGTGGAAGTAGAGGGGATTTTCATTTATAATAAAGATATGGATATCATAGAATTAGCAGAGGAAATTAAATGTTCTAAATTAGATTCATTACCCTTAGCAAATTTAGATAAAAAGATTGACGTAACTGGTGGGATTAAGGGAAAGCTAGATAATATTCATTCCATCTGTAAATTAGGAATTCCTGTTCAATTGATTAATGGAAAAGATGAAGAAAAAATCTATAAATGCCTCATCAATAAAGAAGTAAAAGGAACTTCTATTACCATTTAATAGAAAAGATCAAAATTTAATTCATATATATCTGAGAAGAATTATGGACCACTAAAATAAAAACAATGCATGCTATTTTAGGGGCAGTTTGAATATTGCATCAATCTCTACATCGAAGCCTTTTAAGAACTTATTATAGAAAAATACCTTTTGTTATTTTATGAATGATATATAAGATTATTCCTAACTTAGGAATTACAGGAAGTCACGCTTGTAGAGATCATGTAAGACGTCACCTGTGCAATGATCGTTGAAATAAAAGTTCTGCCCATTCGGGTGCTCTTAGTTCAAAAGCAACTAATAGTGATGTGTCTAATATACCAATGCTACTAAAATGCAAAAAATAGTCTATTTAATACATTATTCCACTATTTTATAAAAAATGATTAAGAAATCTTCTAAAGAATTGCAGATAGAGAGCCAAATTCCACTTAATAAATATTTTATAATATATGTATTCCATCAAAGATAAATAGGAAGACTATTTACCACTATTAAAAGGGTTTGGTAAAGATTTATTAAATATAAAAAAATGATTTTTTTTATTATAAACTAAATATTTAAAAATTTTCAAAATACTATATCCTAAGCCTTTAGCATTAAATATTATAATATTAATTGCATGAAACACTCACCATGTTTAAGCTGAATGACGAGCCAGAAAATTCTAATCTGTGATGATGATCATACCGTGTTAAAGTTATACCGTATGATTCTGGAGCAAAAGGGCTTCAAAGAACTGGAGCTTGCTCAAAATGGAAAAGAAGCAATTAATAAATATGAAGAAGCCGTGGAAAAACCCACGATTGTAATTATGGACCACCGCATGCCTCTATTAAGTGGTTTAGATGCGATGAAGATCATATTAGAGAAGAATAATAGAACTCGAATTATTTTTGCCAGCGCGGATTCTACCGTAAAAAATGAAGTGCTTTCAATGGGTGCATTTGCATTTATTAGTAAGCCCTTTGATATCGAAGAACTACTCAATTCAATTAGAAGTGCTCTTAATTCAATAAAATAACGTTTCTTATTTTTTCTAAGTCATAAATCATTAGAATGAATTAGACCAGTCAGCATCCATTCAAATTTTCTCCTTTTTTCTGTTCATGATATTTAAATAAAGCAGATATGCCGAATGAGTAAGGATCCACAATTCAAACAGAAAAACCATTGCCCATTCAAATTGAGAGTGTATATCATAATAAAAGAGTAGCGTAAAGAAATAAGAAAGGATAGAAATGATGTAGGCGGTGCTGACGAAAATTAATATTATGCGCCCAAAACTCTTTTCTTCTTGTAATATAATAAAGAGTAAAATGAAGATATTAATCATTCCAATAAAGAAAATGTTAAAAACAAGAATCATATGAACGACAATATTTAAGGGAAAAAACCCCAATAATGAATAAGAGCTACTGGAGATTAATCCTAAAATGAGCGTACTAACTCGAAGACGCTCCGACTGGTTTTCTAAAAATGTGATATTTAGCTTAAAGAAGAAAGCAATCACAAAGATTCCTGAACTTATCAATCCTAAATTGAAAAAAAGTGCTCCCTCTCCAACACCTAATTCACTAACGACATATGAAAATAATTTAAATTCATCAGAAGGATAATATATATATGAAAGAGTGCCTAAAATGGTCATAATAAGGATAGAAATAATACCTAATATTCCTCCCGGGATAGAGGTTAAAAATGTATACTTTTTTTCCATATTATTCATATTCTTTATAATGAACTCTTCTTCTTAAAATTCTATATATGCATCCTTCTTAGTGCTATTTAGAGTAATTTTCTTATCTTTAGGGATGTTCTCGATAGCGACTTCATCAATCATTGGAATGTCCGAAATTATTGCTCCTACTGCAACAATTGCCTCCGCTTTTATATTGACAATTGAAGCGGGTGCTTTATTATTTTTACGTAATTGATAGAGAATATATGATCCAACCGTGGATCCTTTTCCGTATGGAAAGATCAAACATCTATTTACTATTGATTGACCTCGCAAAGGATTAAATTTATCGGTAATGATTCCCGTATTAGGGTTTACATCGCCTAAAAAGGAAATTGGTTTGGTGCTGATAATGCTTTTTGCAATAACGCATCCGGGAACGATGGATCTTCCTCTTATCTTCATGATATTAGTTCCTCTCGAGATTTTAATAGTGTATTAATATTTGACAGATTTTGGGAATAATGGGCACATTTTGTTGAATCGGTTGCAATACATTTAATATTCATTTCTTCTACAGGAGCTACGACCATGCATGTGTCACAATAAATCTTAATGTTCTGAGGAATTTCCGGAAGTTTTTCCTTTACTTCTCTTGAGGTGCAAATCCATATTTGTTGATCAGTGTGAATATCATTAATAATCGCGAGGATCTCTTCATAAGAACAATGAGGACATCCAAAAGAAATAATATCAGGTTGATGGCAAGTAGTAAATTGATTTTGTATCTTTCTCAATTCATTATAATCAACCGAAATTTCTTCATAATCCTCGCGCAGAATATATTCAGGCGTTATGCCCTCCATCATAAACATTGGAACTCCTCCTCCCGCCGCTGCTCCCGCACCAAAAGCTTTCAATTGTATTTTTGTAGCTTGTGAAATTCCTTTAATGGCAGAGATTTTATTTTTGGCGATGGTTCCTATATAATATCCCAACAAGGAAAAGTCTAAATCTGAAAGGTTAAAATCAATTGTAAAAAGGAGCTCGCTCTGGCGATTATCTTTTACATGTAAACCATAATTAGGAGTTTTACCAAGTAATGCAGCAGATAAAGCACTAGGTCCACCTTCCCGATTCGTCATAGCACCCAAAATAGAATTCGCATAGATTACTGCGGAAGACTCTGACCATGCAATATGAGTACCTATTCGTGGAATTAACCCCGCATGATAGGGGGTACATGAACAGCTTTCTTTCACACCCATAGATGTTAATGCTTTAATTATTCGTAATTGTTTCTCTGCAAATACCTTACTTATTCCCATTTCTTTCCAATGTTGGAGATCCATTCCCGCTGGATTCATTCGGCTTTCTACTACCACTTGCGCGTCTGCCCAATCTTCTAAAAATTCTAATCCTGCATCTCCAATTGTTTTATAAGAAACACCCGCAATCTGCGCAGACTCAATGGGAATTAAATCTTCTGCATTGAAAATGTCCCCTAGTGTTACCAAGATTCTCATTGCTTTTGCTTTTATATTGCCTTGTTCTCCGTTGAGGATAGCTTCTTCTTCTTTTGTAAGATACATTAAAACTTCACTTTATTAAATGAATCATTATTTTTGAGTGGTTTTGTGGCATCTATTCCCCATTTAGTTGTAATTGAATTATCTGAAGAGGGGTCCAGGGAGGAGCCTTTCGAATTAGGAATAAGCAGCACGTCCTTATCTGGTTGAACTCGTGTTGCGACTGCCCATTCCACATCCTCGGAATTTGTAATATCTATATCCTCATCCACAATGATAACACGTTTTAAACTAGGATGAGCCGCTAACGCTGCTAAAATGGCATTTTTAGCATCTCCTTCAGTACGTTTCCTTATTTGTACTACTGAATGAAGCCATGAACAGCCTCCTTGCGTGAGAATAACATTTTTAAGGGTAGGAATTGTATTTTGTATTCCTTTAAAGATTCGGGGCTCTTGAGGGATTCCCATTAACATCCTGTGCTCTTTACCTCCCGGTAATATTGTTCTAAAAAGTGGATTTGTTCTGAAATAAAAGATATCAGCCACAAATACTGGTTGTTCCCTTATAATATCTGCTGTACCTGTTAAATCAATAAAAGGACCTTCAAAAGCTACCTCTTCGGTAATTCTCCCTTCAATTACAAATTCCGTCTTTGCAGGGACTTTAATACCGTTTGGAAGTTGTATTAAATCGAGCCCATTTAAGATTGCAGC
The DNA here is from genome assembly GCA_008080765.1 of Promethearchaeota archaeon. Lineage (GTDB taxonomy): Archaea > Asgardarchaeota > Lokiarchaeia > Sigyniarchaeales > SOKP01 > TEKIR-8. The sequence continues at coordinate 14,165 of SHMU01000082.1, forward strand.
GGCTAATTCCAGTTCATCCATATTCGGTGCCGAAAAAGCCGCCGCTAACTCAATGACCGGATGAACGCCAAACACTATTGCTACTGTGAGGTCTTTACCATTTTCGAGAGCATTCTGATAAGCCTTATCTAAATGTCTTTGTGGCACGACTCTAATAGAAAATCTGTTATTTCCAAGATACATCATTCTATGAAAGGAAACATTTTGTCTCTCTTCTCCGGGGAAATCACAAATAACTAAGCTCGAGGTGGTATATTTTTTTCCCCCATAGAAATCTATTATGGGCAAATAATCATCTATAGATTCGGTAAGAGAAAGAACGATTTTATTCTCAAGGAAAGGAGCATTAGTAGTTAGATTACAAGGTTTCAAATTATTTAATCTCTCAATTATAAAAGGGATGATATCCGTTTTTTCGACTCCTAATGCTAACGCGACCTTTTCCCTATTATTAATTAACCCTACGATTATTGGAAATTTACAATTAGAGACGGTAAGTTTTATAGGATTTTCTCCATATTCTTGTATCACATTAGCTAACTGATTATGTTCAATAGGTTTACTAAATTCTTTTACTTCAAGTTTATTTAAAAAGGATCTCAATGCTCAAGCACTTTTTCTTAAACTTTTGATTATTATAAAAGAAAGATTTTGAAAATAGTTTATGATTGAGAGGATAAATTTTGAAAAACAGCACAGATCGAGTTCTCAATCTCCCCAGCGCTTAATATTGGTTTCAATACCCAATAGATCTAAATAGCGTCCCGCACTCTGATCAATTAATTGATCAATATCTTTCGGTTTAATGTAATAAGAGGGAATAGGAGGCGCAATAATAACTCCTAAGCGGGCAAGTTTAAGCATATGTTCTAAATGAATAGCATTAAAGGGACTTTCTCTCACCGCAAGAATAAGTCTTCTTTTCTCCTTTATCGCCACGTCAGCCGCTCTCGTTATAAGATTATCGGCATATCCATTCGCTATGGCAGAAAGTGTTTTCATTGAACATGGAATGATAATCATTGATTGGAATCTATGAGAACCACTCGCAGGAGGAGCTGTAAAATCATCAATATCATATTCATACGTAGCTAATTCGCGTATATATGAGAGATCATAATTTGTTTCAGTTTTTATTATTACTTTGGCTGTATTAGATACAATTAATTCGGTTTTAACCCTTTTAGATTCAAGAATTTCTAATATTTTCACAGCTATTGCAATTCCTGATGCCCCCGTTATTGAAATAAGTACCACAATTGATCACTTGATATGGTAAAATATAAATAGATTTTAATGCATATTGTAGGTTAATAAATTTTTTTAATTGTAATAAATAATTCACCTTAATTATATATATTGAGTGAGTTAGGATTTTTTATATTCATCTCTTATCCAAGTTGATTTGATATGATTGATTGGGAGAAGGCACAAGAAAGTCCGGAAAAAACCCAAAAAATCCAGAATTCCTACCTATTAGACATAAAAGCTAAGACGGATGATCTGGAACGGAGGGTGTTGGAATTACGAAGAACAATCGAATTTGAAGAAGGAGAAATTATAAACACTAAAATAAAATTAGCAAATGCCGGTAGTCTCTTAAAAGAATTAATGGAGGAGATTGGTGACAAATCGGGAGAGATTGAAGATCTCCTCAAGGAAAGAGATCTTACTCAACAAGAGCTGCGGGACTCTCTGAAAGAAACGGAAATATTAAGACAAACAAATGAGAAGTTAAAATTTGTCAAGCTTGAGCTTGAGGAAAAAAATGAACTTATACAACAACAACAACAAATAATTGAAGAAATAAATAAGAATTCCCAAGTTAAAGAACAGGAAATAAGGGATCTTGAAAAAATTATTCAAAATAAAGAAAAGAGAATTGAACGTTTGGAACAAGAATTAGAGGGAAGAGAACAAAAAGTTAGGCAGTTACAAAGAGATAATACTTTAGCTGAGCAAAAGCGTTTAGAATTAAAAAAAGAGATGGTTCAAATACAAGAAAAATCGATGAAAAGAAAGAAGAACAGCGATCTTTTAGCCAAAATTGAAGGAATTATGAGATTAAAAGGCTTTCTCTCGGAAAAAGAATTACAACTACTAAAAAATGGAAAAGAAATTTAATGAGAAGAAAATCTTATAATGCTTTGTATAATAGGCTTTCATTCGATATCCTTTAGTATTGAAGCCTCCCCGCCCTAAAGGACGGGGATTCCCACGAGTCCACTAAGCATTAGCTGGCGGGCATATCTTAG
>SHMU01000083.1 GCA_008080765.1 Promethearchaeota archaeon
ATATCAGAGATCGGGCAGTTGTCCCTCGGTATATCCGAAGGACACGGGCTATGTGTCAATTAGCCCCTTAGATGTGGGCGATGATGAACCAGAAGCTTTTAGGAGAATTGATGGGGATTTGAGCCACAAGCCCCGCCTTGAAAGGCGGGGTAATTGACAAAATATAAGATAATAATTAATGATGTTATTATTTAAAATTAATGCTATTTTCTTAAAAATAAATGTATACTTCTTTAATCGATGAAGTGGAAGAAAGGAAAGAATGAAAGAACAAAACTCAAGAAATAAGCTGTTCAGATTAAATGGAATAGGATTCTTTTATATTCTGGTTATTGTGGCAATATTGGCATGGATGACCTATGGCTCCCTTCAAGGTGTTTTAGGGATGTTATCCTACATCTTTATAGGACTTTTAAATGCATATCCTTGGATTATCCCATTCATAGGTATTCCTTTGGGAATTCTAAATTTATTGGGTATTATTGGACCTGACATGTTTGAGCTTACCGGTAGCTTGGCTTATGTAGATCCTTCTTGGATGGTAATATTGTGGTATGTGGTTATAATAGTCTTATCAATAATAGTGAATGTATTACTAACTGTTTTAACCATATTAAAGATAGTGAAATTACGAAGGAAAAAAACCTCACCAACTAAAAATTATGCCTTAATAAATTGTACTATAATAGATGGGAATAAAGATAGCGAGCCCATAAGCGAGGGCGTTATACTTATCCAAAACACTACAGAATCTGACGATGGAGTGTCTGGAAGGATCATTGGCATCGGAAGAGAATCAACAATAACCATCCCTTCAGATTACAAAAAGATTGACCTAAAAGGAATGTTCGTTCTTCCGGGACTAATAAATGCCCATTGTCATTTAACAGGCAGCGGGAAGCCCACTTTTTTAGTCAAATTAAGCGATAAATGGTTATATAGGATCATACGTATTTTAGATACACCATTAGGAAGAATATTGTTAAAGAGAATGATGAAAAAGAATGCATTAAACGCCTTACATGCGGGCGTGACTACAATGAAGACAATGAGCGATCCTATCTATATGGACCTTGAAGTACGTGATGAAATAAATGAAGGGAATATTATCGGTCCGCGATTATTATGCTCGGGAAAAGGAATTTGTGTTACAGGAGGACATGGTGGCGCAATGGCCTATCTTGCAGACTCAGTACCAGAAATACGAAAAGCAGTAAGAAAAAATCTGCGTGAGAAAGTAGACTTCATTAAGATTTTATCCACAGGAGGAGTTATGGATGCTGAACGAGTCGGAGAGGCGGGGAGACCACAAATGACGATAGAAGAAATTGAAACTGCGTGTATTGAAGCTCACAGAGGTAATCTTCTAATAGCATCTCATTGTGAATCTACTGAGGGTATAGAAGAGGCATTAAAGGGGGGAGTGGATTCCATTGAGCATGGCGCAGAAATAAAGGATTCGCAAATTCAGTTATTTAAGAATAATTCGAGATCCTTACGAGGTTATACTTATTTAGTTCCCACCATTTCAGCGGGAATGGGATTGGCATCATTACCTAAGGAAGAAACCAAAATAACCGCAGTAAAACAACAGAATGCGGTTCTCATTGAAGAGGGTATGATCAAAGGATTACAAAAAGCTTATAAAGAAGGGATTAGAATCGGTGTGGGCACAGACGCTTCAGTTCCCTACTCATTACATTATCATCTATGGAAGGAACTTATGTATTTCATTCGCTACACGGGGATGTCTAATCAAGAGGCTATCTATTATGCAACAAAAAATAATGCAGAACTCTTAGGCATAGAAGAAGAAACGGGAAGCATAGAAGAAGGAAAGTTTGCCGATTTAATCGTTGTTAATACTAATCCTCTGGAAAGTATAGATGCGTTAGCGACAATTGAGCATGTTTTCATAAAAGGTTATTTCATACAAAATCCAAAGATAAAAGCTGTAAAAGGTTTGAAAGATTTTGAACCAATATTACTTTAATTTTTTTTACATTTTATTGAAAGACCAAGAGAAGAATTTTTTTGTGAACTTAGATTGAATTATCATAAGTACTTTGAGTATTTCATTAATCATTGGATTTATTTTGCATCTAATTGCCACAAGAGATGTTTTCAATACCTTCTAAATTAAACTTATAATCCTTCTCTTAAGACAAATTTATAGTATTAGAAAAAATCTGATATGACCTCCCATTGCTTGAACATTGGCAAATGGACAAAGCTGGGTCATAGGTTATATGCAGTTCATATAGCATAAATAAAAAAGAAGAAAAAAGATTCATAGGATCTTAAACGCTTTTAATAATTTTTGGGCATTTTTACCCAATATCTTAGATTTAAAGCTTTGTGATATTGATAATTGCTGTATGGCGGGAAGAATTTGGTTCCAATGTGTTAAAGGATGATCAGAAGCAAACAAAACTTTTTCTTCAATAGAATAGCTGGAATATGCCTCCCAAGGAAAATATCGATATAATTCTGGATGAGCAGAGATATCCACATAGACATTGGGATGTCTTGAAACAACTGAGAAAGTATCCCAGAACCAAGGAGTTCCCATATGACCGATAACAATAGTAAGATCAGGAAAGCGCATCGCCAGATTGTCGATTCGCATGGGATGTCCGTATTTTGCCTCTGATCCGGCTGTAGAAACTTGATGCCCTCCATGCGTCCATAAAGGAATATTAAGGTCATTTATTTTTTCCCATAAGGAATTATATTTCGTATCTTTTAAATCAAATTTTTGGACAGGGGGTACCAGCTTAATTCCTTTCAGATCTAATGACTCTATGGCATGCTCAAGTTGTTCCATAGCATCAGAAGCAAGAGGATCTATTCCCGCAAATCCTATGAAACGATCAGGATACATATCTACGAATTTTTTTATATCTTCATTCGTTAGTAATACAAGATCATAAGCAGTTCTGGCGTTTAAAGATACAATGATTGCCTTTTGAATCTTATATTGGTCCATTAATTCAATATAGTTAGTTATCGAATAGTTTGTAGCTACTTGGGTCAGCATTCCCTTCATTCGCTTCTGTCTCTTTGGGTCTAAGCCCCACATTGCCTCAGCCACATGATCGAGGTTTTGCCACGTAGCCTCTTTACAAAAAGGATGAATATGAAAATCAATAATCATTGTGTTATTATTGTATCAATAAGTTATAGTTATTAGTTAATTCAAATTAGTACAAAATACATTTAATATTTATGTATGCGATGTATTTTTTTGAGGAGCTTTCAAATTTTGATTGAAATACACTCTTTCCGTTGTATAGTAGATTAATAAATAAACTGATCAAGAGTTTTTTGAGTATTCACAAAATTAATTAATTTGCTACTATGTTGCCATTGTTTTGGTTTCACCAGAAATCCTTTACTCATTGCAGCTACCGCATCCTGAAAATTATCTAAGATTTGAGGTTTAGAGGTTTCCATCGCATTTTTCACGGTTTCCCGAATAACCCATACTCCTAAGGGCACGATATATCCGGAAGAAACCTCCCGAAAAATGAGAACTCGTGCTTGTCGACGTATGTGATAAAGATATTCACAGACCGATTTACGGGCAGCATAATAGGCCCCTGTAATATTGCTTGCATATGATTTTCTTCCTTGATAAAATTCGAAATCCGTCAAAATTTTTGGAGCGTAATTTGTGCGATTCTTCCCATCTATAGGGTTCCATAAGGAATTGGGAGCCCATACTTCATTCATCTCAAAAGACCATTTGCCCGGGAATAAAAGAATTTTGAAGTGATTATCTAAATAGGAAGCTTCAAAAATTTTGTAATCATCTATTTCTGGAAATGATCTAATCTCTTCAATCAATTTTTTAGAAATAATACTATCTATTGCAGTTATAGTCGACCGCGTGGGCACTAATTTCCTTCTTTTTTTTTCTCCGAGAAGACCTGCGGAAAATATTCTTTGCATTGTTGATAAAGGAACATTTCCATCTAAATATAAATATTCTCCGATGGCTTCTTGCGCTTTCAGGTCTGTATCTGAAACGCAATATTCGACTTTGGGATGTATTTTCACATTCTCAGTGACTTCTATTTTATCGGTATACCCACTGGGTCCCATAGGAAGTGAATGATTATCAAACATCATTCGCAGGCCTAATTTCTCAAATTTGGTTTCAGTATCAGTAGGGTTTGCTGCCATGGAAAGCAACTGAGAAGTTTCCAACAACCGTTGGGTTTTTAGGGGAGGGGTGTTTTTTAAGCTAAGTTCACCAATATTTACGTTCACCTTGAAATTACTTCTTACTAAACTACTTCGAAAACCCAAAACTTTTGTTAATGATTTTCCAAACCATAGTTCAGGAGCGTCTAAAATACGCAGTTTTTCTTTGGGAACCTCAGAGATCTTGGAAAAGATAGAAAAAGGGATGAGAGGTCCAACAGCTACTTTAGGATAGTTAAACCTTCCTACAAAAAATCCTGGAGGACTTGCTCCGAATAATTCAATATTTTTTAATGATTTACCTACTTCAAAAGGAATTATTGATTTTAAAACCGATTTTTTTAATAAAATAGGACATGTTTTTTTGCCGCATAGCAACCTACTGCCCTTACAGCGTGCGCACAAATTTTTTTCAGTTGGAGGTCTAACCAATTTTAATCTCTACTTTTAAAACATTACTTTAATTATTGTTTCTTAGTCCTAAAAATATAAAAGAATTAATAATAAAATAAATTATCAATTAACAAATATAACTTAGTATAAAAGCTCTTCTTTGTACATTCTTCACAGCTTAAGCTTCGGATAACAACTTAATAAGGGCTCTGGGGATCTCTTTATAGGTTTCCACCGCATAAAATTTTCCGCCCCCCACTTTCGCGATATCTTTACATGTTTGTATACCCATATCGGCATCATTCTCGGGGGGCATTCCAATAACGTGTAATTTCGGATATTTTTTCGCAATTTCAAGAGGATCCTCGCCGCGATTAAAGTTTCCATCGGAAATGAGGATGCCAAATTTATTTCTTCTCTTTCCTCCCATTTGATCCAATTCTTTCAGTCCTTTTTCGAGTCCGATATAAATGTTAGTAAAGCCAACAGCTTCGGAATCTAATATATCATCAATGATAGTGGTGATAAGTTTATCTTCTCTCATTTTTTTCATCACCATTGCCGTAGAATTGAAAAGGATGATGGCATAATGTTCTTTTTCTAAATGATAAGATAGCACGGAAGTAGTTAATGCCGCATTTAGCAAGAGACGCCCATACATACTCCCGCTGGTATCAAGAATTAAGGCAACTTTACGTTTTTCCCGTTGTCTTTTCACCCCATAAATATCTTTATAAGAAAGCGTTTGATTATGAATTTTTAAAGGATTATGTTGAATAGTCTCATCTAAATCAAAAGATAACATTCCTAAATGATAATAGGGTACGGTTTTTTTTTTAAATCCTTTAATGCCGCGACTGGTTATCTTCAAAGAGGTTTTTAAAATACTCTGACGTGCTAACCTTCGAAAAATTTGTTTATATTTTTCTGAAATTGGACGCCTGATAAAAAAATAGATTTCAGGCATGAATTCTGGAGATTTTTTTGCTTTTTCTGCGAAAAACTTTACGCCCTCTTCGCAATCAAGAGCATCCGTTGCCGCATATACGTTTGATTTTAGCAATCCTCTAATCGCTTCAAGATTTTTGTGTTGAATGGCAAGGTATGTCATTTCTTTAATTTGTTTATAATCAAGAGAATGAGCAAGATGCTGATAATAGTCCGGTTTTTTCTTTTTCTTTCTAATAATCTCATATTCCAATATCTGTTTATCATCGGGAAGATCGGTGTGTCTCACATGGAGTCGCTTGTTTATCTCCTCCTCCTCGGATTCTTCCTCCTCGGAGAAATCATCGAGTATTAAAAATCCGCATTTTCGAGTACTGTAAAAACAATATCAGAAATGATCTCCTTTTTATTCTTGGAAATACCATCTTCAAGCTCTATCTTGTTGTAGAGTGCCATGATCGCCGTTTTAACCCATTTTGTAGTGCTTTTTGTGCTATTATATTGATTCATTAATGCTGCCAAGTCAATTGCTCCCCTGATCGAGCTACCTCTTCGAATAGCTGTATATTCTCGAGTCTTTTGGATTATTTGCTGTGTTACTTCGGCTAGTTTTTGTTGTTTTTCATCTTCTAATTTCGCTTCTTGAATTATGATTTTTCTTTCTTCCTCCGGACTCTGATAATCCAAGTGAATCCATACAAATCTGTCCATAATTGCCTCACCCAATACGGTAACTCCAATATGAGCAGATGGATTAAGTGTGGCTATCGTAAAGAAGCTCTTTGCAGCATGGATTCTTTTTAATTTTGGAATATCCAAAACTTTCTCATCTAATGCAGTTAATAATGCGTTTTGAGTAATTTCAGGCATGCGATTAATTTCATTAATAAAAAGACAACCTCCTTTTAGCATAGCAGAAGCTAATGGTCCATAAATATAAGACTCCTCTATATAACCTTTAGAAATCACCAAGGGAGGATCCCAATACCCCACTAAGTTATGCGTGAGTGTATCTTCGCTACAATCAATTCGATAAAAATCCGCATCGAAATAAGAAGCAACAGCTCGGGCAAGAGTGGTTTTTCCTACTCCCACCTCCCCTTCTATAAGTATATTTTTGCCAACTGAATGTGCTAGTATAATTTGTTTTAATTCTTTCGATCTTCCGATTATATTATATTTTTTTTGTATTTCTTCAACAGCATTCTTAAAATCTATCATCTATTCTCATATATCATAATGATTCTTTTAACAAAAATGAAATCAATTCTTTTTAGAATGAAGGTACAAAAGAAGAACTTTCAATTTACCTATAATAACTAACGTATAGTCTATGACCTATTAGAAAATCCTCGAAAAAGCAATTATTTGGGAGATAATTTTACAATCACTCTTTCTCCAGCTTTTAAGCCTTCTCTTTCTTTAGAAATCTCTACAATTCCATCAGATTGGGTCAATGAACTGAGGATTCCCGATCCTTTTAAGCGGACAGATTTTGCAATAATTGTTTCTTCTTTTTTCTCCAAATATACACGTAGATGATGGAGATACCCCATATGAGATACGGGAATATCTTTTTCTATAATAGCCGGTAGTTCTTGTCTTATATCAAGTTTTTTTGCATCCATCATACTTCGCAATGCTGGTCCCGTAAATTTCAGGAAGCCTACATACGCAGCAACCGGGGTGCCCGGAAGGCAAAAAATCATTGTATTCTCTTTATGGGCGATTAAGATTGGTTCACCGGGTCTCATCGCTACTCCATGAGTTAGAATTGTAGCATGTTCACCTACAACTTCCGGTAAGTAATCTTGTGTCCCCACAGAGGTCCCGCCTGTAAAAATAACAATATCAGAAGATTCTATACTTTTCAATAAATGATTTTCAATGAGTTTTTTATTGTCCTTTAAAGTTGCTTGAAGGATTACTTCACCTCCATAGACGTTGACAAGATTTGCAATCATAGGTGTGTTTGAATTATATATTTGATTTTGTCCTAAAGGCTCTCCCAACTCTCTTAATTCATCACCTGTTGAAAAAACACTTATTTTCGGTTTTTTTTTCACAGGAATCGATTGAATACCCTGAGAAGATAATAAAGCAATGTGTTCTGCTCTGAGCTCAACACCTTTTTCGATAATAATTTTATTTGGTTTAATATCTTCTCCACGTTTAGAGACATTTTTACCGGGAGTGAGTGCGTTATAGATAGTAACTTCATTGTTTTCTTCCTCTGTATCTTCAATTTTAACTACTGCATTTGCATCTTTGGGAATTGCCGCTCCCGTGGAGATACGTATTGCCTCTCCTTTACGGAGACTCCGTGAAGATACTTCCCCTATCTCTATCGTCCCAACTTTTTGTACTTTCTTAGGATTTTGGGGGGATGCTCCAAATGTGTCTTCGGCAAACACCGCATACCCATCCATGGCAGACCTATCAAAACTAGGAACAGCAATCCGACTCTTGATATCGTTAGCAGTTATTCTTCGAAATGAAATAGTGATATCAACTTCTTCAGATTGTATATGGTTAATGTTAGAGAGCATCTTTTCTGTTGCTTCTTCTACTGAAGTTAATGTAGCAAATCCAATCTTTCTCAATCGTTCAACCATTATGTATCATTCTTCTTTGTTTATTATATAAATCATATGGGGTAATTCAGGTATAATTAGCTCTTCTAGTGCCAATTTCACAGCATTAGGAGAACCAGGTAATAAGAAGATTACTTTATTACCCAATTTACCACTTATAGCCCGAGAAAGCATTGCAGCAGACCCAATTTCTTTAAATGAGAGATATCGAAATAATTCTCCAAAACCGGGTATCTCTTTTTCCAATTGTGGTTGTATGGTTTCAAAGGTAATATCTTTCGGGGACAATCCTGTCCCACCACTGAATATAATTGCATCTATGGTTTCAATAGTCATGTATTCATCGAGTGCTAATTCTAAGAGGTCAATGGAATCGGGTATTATTTTTGAATGAGTAAGATGGATATTTGGACTTTTATCTAATATCTTTTGAACAAGGGGGATACTTTTATCAGATGACTCTTTGTGAGCATCTAATTCCTTAAATCGAGAAGTACTGACTACAACAAATGCAATATGTAATTCCATTTTCTTATGTGCTTCATGTTTATGTTCTTCATGTACTTTCAAAATATTACACCTCTTTTTCATTTAAAATTCCTTTCACCAATTGAGCTATCAAAAATGTTTAATATAATTAATATGTATAAAATGTTCTTCTATCTCCTTTTTCAACAATTTCTTCTAATTCTCCGATTTCAATATAGCCAGAACTTCTAAAAATAGTACTAATTGCTTCAGAGCCCGTCTTGATGGGGAAGATCTTTTTTGTTCCATCTATATGTTTCACCTGAATGGGCTTAAAATGATGTCTTCCTATAGGACTGTATATTCTTTCTCCTACCTCCAGTAGTTCTGTATTTTTACTTCGCAAAGGATATCCCGATAATTTGCGCAAAAAATCATCAATAAAGACAAAAAAGCAACTTAAGGCAGATGTGGGATACCCGGGTAAGATAAAAATTATTTTTTGGTGCAATTTTGCAAAAATCAGAGGTTTTCCCGGTTTGATCTTAACTCCATGTACTTGAACCTCAATATTTTCAAAAGTATCTAGAACTTGAACTCCCAAATCACCTTCTCCTTTGGATGTACCACCCGATAACAATACAATATCGCTTTCCTTAAGACCCTTTTCTATCTGTTCCGTTAAAGCTTTAAAATCATCTTTTACAATTCCCAGGTAATTAACAGTTGTCCCCGTATTTTCTATGGCTTGTTTTAATACAATTGAATTTATATCATATATTTGTCCAATTTCCAATTCTTGCGCATCATGAGTGACTAATTCATTCCCCGTACTCATTAAACTCACAATCGGCTTTTTAAATACAGGTACAGTGTGAATGCCACATGCAGAAAGTATTCCTAATGTGGGAAGATCTACAAGGCTATTCTTTGGGATAATAACATCTCCTTTTTTTATGTCATGACCTATTCCTATCACATAGGATCCCGGTGAAACCGCCTTTGAAATGAATATAGTTCCATTCTCATTATCAGTAAATTCAACCATCACCACAGCATCCGCTCCTTCGGGGATTGCAGCACCCGTCGCCACATAAGAACATTCTCCAGCGGAAACGGTTTTTTGAGGGATAGAACCTGCCTCAATGGTTTCAATAAGACGCAGAGCGATAAGATTATCTTCTTCCGCCTCAAAGGTATCTTGTGCTTTTACGGCGAATCCATCCATACGAGACTTTCGAAAGTGAGGCACGTCAATGGGGCTTTGAATATCTTGTGAAATTTTCCGGTTAAATGTATCTTCGAGGGATATAACTTCTGTATCCAATTTTAAAGGGGGAAGCTCTTCCAAGAGATTTCGAAATTCCGAAACACTTACCGTTCGTAAAAATTTTATGTTAAATCGCCTTCTCTATTATTCAATTGATTTATCTATTAATTAAATTCAAACTATGGATTTATAATTTTTTATTTTAAAATTTAAATACTTTTTTCCAGTACTATTTTTAAGGTTAAGCTTATGATTTACATTAATGATGCCAATCCGAGGAGCCATCACATAATTCTTCTTTTTTCCATACCTCAATCTCCGTTTTATAGCGTTCTACTGTATCTCTTAATGCTTTAAAGCCTTCTTCTCGATGTGCAGAAGCTACGACCACATATACAAGATCCTCAGAGATTTTAAAGGATCCCTTAAGATGGATGAGTTTGAGATCAATTATTCCCTGACGTTTCTTTATTTTATTGCAGATTTTTTCAATACTTTTATTGGCCAATTCATCGTAAGCATCAATCGTGAGGGAAGATACAGAGTTTCCTTCTTTGGAAGTATTCCGAACAATTCCCGTAAAAGATAAAATGGATCCCACATTGCTGATTTGCGGTTGGTTCTTTAAAGAATTCATTATTTCATTCAAATTAATGGCTCCCTTCTCGTAAATACCTGACGTTATATTCTTCATTACTCTCTATCCTCCAGAAACCGGCAATAGAAATGCCACAATATCGTTTTCATTGAGAGAGAGAGAGAGAGGATTTTTTACATTTTTTATAGAATGGTTAATTGCAATCGAAATGGAGTCATTAAGTGTTGTTGTATCCGCTGAGATTAATATATTTCTCAGCTTGGGATATTGTTTAATAAGGAGTTCAATCAATTCTTTTACGTTTTTCTCCTTTTGTAACAAAAATCTCTCAGTTTTTTTACCTGTAATCATTTTGAATTCGGCAAAATATAATACCTCTACCATAGTAAGCTTACTCCTAAAGATTTTTTTTTCCTATATATTATATTTTAAATATTTTATTCGGCTGTGCTGATTCTTAATAATAAGGTTCTCGAGAATCTATTACAGTTCTGAATATTTTATCATAATGAGCAACCGAATGATCTTGATGCAAATCATCTCGGATATTTTTACCTAGATCTGATTTATATAAACATCCGAAAAGATTTCCATCACAACCCACTCTCAATTTAGTACAACCCATACAAAATTCATGACTGGGATGAATTATCTCTATTACTGCTCCATTCGGATGAAATAATACTTTGCGATTTTGCATCTTTCCCCGAATTTTCACATCGTACGCCTCCTCTTCTAATTGATGTATTGTATCTGTGAGATCAACATGATACCGTTCATAAAATTCTTTCTTTTGTCCCACTGCATCAGATCGTGTATGCAGTTCAATTAGTTGTAAAATGTACCCATGTCTTGCGGAAAACCCGATAAATTCCTCTAATTCATTATCATTTAAACCTTTTAATACCACATAATTGATCTTAACAGGATATAATCCAACATTCTTTGCGGTCTTGAGTCCCTTTAATACTTTCAATAAGGAATTAGAAGCCGTAATTTTTTGGTACATATTCGGTTTTAAAGAAGGAAGAGATACGTTGACGCGATCCAATCCAGCATTTACTAAATCTTGGGCTTTTTGGTCTAACAGAAAACCATTAGTTGTCATCGAAATATCCTCATATAATCCTAATTCGTTGATTCTCCGTATTATATCAACTATTTCTCTCCTGCATAACGGTTCTCCACCCGTAAATTTTATCCGCTTTACCTTTAATACTTCAGCCAATAAACGACATGTTTTGATAATTTCATCGACCGATAATTGATTTGTGGTGGGGATAAAACCCTCATTATCGCAAAAAATGCAATTATAATTACAGTTATCGGTTACGGAAAACCTAATGTGTTTGATTTCTCTTTGGCATTTATCCTTCATTTTTGTTAGAATATGGAGTATTATTTCTTCTTGATTTTTTCTTCTACCCTTATATGCTTAATTATTGAGGAGGGATATTGACCTCGATTGTCTTTCTCATACATTTTAACTACATCCCATATATTTAAAAGTGCTACAGAAACTCCCGTTAAAGCCTCCATCTCGACTCCCGTTTTCGCAATAGTTTTTACCGTACAGATTGCTTGTATCGAGGATTCTACCTCTTGAATCGTAAATTCTAGAGAAACTTTTGTTATTGGGATAGGATGACAGAACGGGATAAGATCGGGGACTTTTTTAACAGCATTTATACCTGCAACTTTGGCAATTGTTAGTACATCCCCCTTTTTAACGTTATGTTCTTTTATCCTTTGGATCGTATCCTTCTGTAAGAAAATCTTTCCTGTTGCTGTTGCACTACGTTCTACTGTTTTTTTTTGTGAAATATCAATCATAGGTGAGTGAGAAATATTATCGTTATATCTAAATATGCATGTCGGTGCCAAGTAAGATAACAACTAAACCATTAAAAATATTATTTCATTATTTCATAGTCATCTTAAGCTTTTTTTTTACAAATTAAAAGTGCTAGTATTAGAGCTGTTATTTTTGAGAAGAAATTATAATATGCTCAAATTAGGGATTATAGGTTTATTCTACAAATCTTCCATCATCCTTCATATTCTCTAATTTATGTAAATTATTTTTAAGCCATCCTACTTCCGTTTTATCAAAGGAAAATTGGGGAACATACGGTTTTATATCCAACAAGGGCGTTTGGTCAACGATATCTACATTTTTAATAAATAGAATATTATCCTCCCTTCTAATTAAGGTGACAACAGATAACCCAATAGGATTCGGTCGGCTGGAGGCGCGAGTAGAAAAGAGACCGTGGTTTTTATCATCTAAAAATGGCTTAACTATTAAGGAGTATTTTTTTGCGAGATGAAAATGATAAAGTAAAATAATATGAGAAAATCCTTCAAGATCGGTCAACCCTTCAGCATATTTGGGATATATTTCAACCTTTGCTTCAATTTCCTTAGAAGCAGGAGATTGAATAGGTGTTCCCTCTGGAGTTTCAAATGGAGAGTGAATTATCCCAATTGGTGTATAACATATAATATCTTTTGAGGTCATTTTTTAACACAATCAGTATATCGTTAACTTCAATTATATAAAGTCAATAATGTTAAATGGTTTAAAAAATTACCTTGTGTATAGTGGTACACAACGATCAAATTGGCGTCTAAAGAATGAAGAGAAAGAGAAGCATTGTACTTATACTTATTATGACAGCTTTTACTTACATGTTAGTTTCTGGGATTTGGCTTTTCGGCGATCAATCATCTAGCGATGAGGAAGGTCTCTTTATATATTGTGGTGCGGGGATGAAAAAACCGATGCAAAATATAGGGATACTGTTTAATCACTTGTTTGATATTAAGATTACTTATAATTTCGCGGGTTCAAATACCTTATTGAGTCAAATTCAGCTTTATCGACGGGGTGATGTATACATGCCAGGAGCAACATATTATATTGAACAAGCAAATAACTCCGGGTTAATTTTAACCAGTCAACTAGTCGCCTATCACACACCTGTTATAGCAGTACCACAAGGAAATCCTCAAGGAATATTGGATTTAGTAGATCTTGCACGATCGGAAGTGAAAGTGGTTTTTGGAGATCCGAATTCTTGTGCAATAGGAAAGTTAGGAAAGCAAATCTTAGAAAAGAACAATCTCTGGAACTTAGTAGAACCCAATATAGAGGCTAAAGCGGGAACGGTCAATGAATTGGTATTATGGATTTCTTCTGGAGTTGGAGAAGCTTCTATAGTATGGAAATCATCTCTAGTTGGAACAGAAGATAAAACAGATGTAGTTCCGATTGTCGAAGAGAAAAATATTATTAAAAAAATTCCAATTGGACTTCTTACATTCTCGGAAAAAAAGCAGGAAGCATTATTTTTTATAGTTTTCGTATGCTCTTCTATTGGAAAATTTATATTTCAGGCATGTGGATTTGATCCCTATTACTAATATCAATCTATTCCATTGAAAATAATTAAAATTAGAAGCCTAAAAAATGAAAGAAAAAATGACCATTAAAATAGAACCAAATTTAGATTATAATAGCAAAACATTAATTCAGAAGATTAAACGCATAAAATTCAACTATCTTCTTCTGCTATTTGTTGTATTAACGATAATTTTTATCCTTTCCACAGTGGGATGTATTTTCGCTCATTTAGACCTTGGTGCATTGAAAGAGAGCGTGAGAAATAGAGAAGTCCTTTTCGCAATCACTTTAAGTATTTGGACTTCCACGCTTTCAACTTTCTTTTGTTTAATGCTTGCAATTCCTGTGGCTTATAGTCTGGTAAGAGTGCGTTTCAAGGGAAAGACGTTAGTTAATACCATAGTGGATCTTCCAATGTCCCTCCCTCCTTTAGTAGCGGGATTAGGATTACTGTTATTATTCGGAACTACAAAATTCGGAGATTTTCTGAGTTTTTTAGGATTAGAATTTGTGTTCTCTATTTGGGGGATTATATTGGCTCAATTCTTTGTCAATTTACCGCTTTCAATCAGAATATTACGTGCTACGTTTATGGGAATAGATCCTCGATATGAGCATGTGGCAAAAACACTGGGATGTTCAGACTTGAGCTCTTTTCTTAAAGTGACAATTCCAATGTCCGGACAAGGCATTCTCGCAAGTATAAGCCTAACATGGTCGAGAGCTATAGGAGAGTTTGGAGCTACACTTATGTTGGCAGGTGCCATAAGGTTAGAAACAGAAACTCTTCCCATTTCAATTTATTTGAATATGGCTTGTGGTGAAATAGAACTTGCAATTGCTGCAGCAATTATTCTTATATTAATTTCATTCATCTCTCTCTATATATGTGAAAGATTTACAAAATTTCCAAATGTATACTGAACAAATAAATCAAGAGGAACAATAATAATGCTAAAGATTAAACATCTTCAGATCCATCTGGGAGATTTTAAACTTAAAGACATTTGTCTAGAAGTAGATAAGCAGGAATATTTCATTATTCTTGGACCCACGGGAGCGGGAAAAACAATCTTGCTAGAAACCATTGCTGGAATTTATACTCCAAAAAAGGGAAGTATATTATTGAATGGATGGGATGTTACTTATGTTCCCCCAAAAGACAGGAAAATAGGGATTGTATATCAAGACTTTATGTTATTTCCCCATCTCACAGTGAAGGAGAATATTGAATTCGGCTTAAAAATTAAGAAATATAAAAATTGGGAAATCAATAAACATATCAAAAAGGTTGCAGAATCTTTACATATAAGCCACCTCTTAGATAGAGATCCAAAAACCCTGAGTGGGGGGGAGCAACAGAAAGTATCAATCGCACGAGCGATAATAATGAACCCCGAGATTTTATTATTAGATGAGCCTTTAGGGTCGCTTGATCCTCCAACTAGAGAAATCCTAGGCAAAGAACTGAAGAAGATTCAACGTGAATTAGGGATCATGGTCTTGCACGTTAGTCATAGCTATAATGAAGCGATTTCATTAGGAGATAAGGTAGCTATTCTAAATGGTGGAAAGATTATTCAAGTTGGAAATCCTTCTGAAGTATTTGGAAAACCGAATTCGGAATTTATTGCTAATTTTGTAGGAACGAAAAATGTCTTCACCGGAAATTCTCAATTAAAAAATGGGATGTATCAAGTATCGGTCGGCGAGAATCATTTCGAGGCTGTTACAGGCAAGGAAGGGAAGATTAAAATTTGTGTGCGTCCCGAAGAAATTTTTGTCTCAAATAATCCCATTAATACCAGTGGAAGGAATAACTTTAAAGGAATAATTACGGAAATTTCACGTTCAGGTTCAGTTGTAAATTTATATATTGATACAGGTTTACAATTCATCGTAGTGATTACTCAAGCCTCATTACAAGAATTAAATCTCACCGTAGGTTCTGAAGTCTATATAGCATTTAAAGCAACAGCAGTCCACATGATATAAGTTAGAACTTCTTTTTATCATGACCCCTCAAGAACACTCTCCCTTTTCAGGGTGAGATGAATTGAGGTTCATTTTTTTTTGAACAACAAAAAATCAAAAAACTTTTACAGAATATACTATCTTGAAATTACTTTTCAAATACATCCCGAAAAAAATCTTAAAGTATGCTACAGAATGAATATCCTGAAAGAAGAAGGAGAGAAGAAAGTTAATAATAAGGCATAAGGAGAACGGAAACCTAAAACCTAAATCCTAAATCCTAAAACCTAAATCCTAAATCCTTACAAATTGAAGCCTCCCCGCCCTAAAGGACGGGGATTCCCACGAGTCCACTAAGCATTAGCTGGCGGGCATATCTTAGGGCTGTTTGTCGCGGTAAACCCCTTCCACGTGCGTAGAAAGGATTCCTCCTTCAAGGAGGGGTGATGCGATAAGTCATCGGATGTCAAGAACTTTACCATGATATTCACAGCGGAATTTAAGTCCCTATCCATCTTATG
>SHMU01000084.1 GCA_008080765.1 Promethearchaeota archaeon
TGAGGCGATCCGAAAGTGCAAAGTTATAAATCAAGCGGCATTTCTCCGATAAATCCCACAGGAGTTCTAATTGATCTTCTGTGGGATAAATGCGAATTTTTTGGGTTAATTGCACGTTCTCTTCTCCTTGCGAGGGTCTCTTTCTCTACTAGTGTATAGTATGCGAGGTATTTAAAAGGAGGGGGTCCGTTACTTTAGTGATGTATAATGCGGAAGATCTCACCCACACAATAAACCATGGAGATGCTCTGCGAAATTCATCCCCTCCATGAATGGAGGGGACTTCTTTCGCAATTAGTTAAAATGGCATTCTCAATATTTAGTATAATCGGAACGCTTCCTATTGTAATCGTTTTTGGGCTCTACTTTATCATCACAATAAACTCGTATCTTAAGACAAAAAACCTATCAACCATCTTTTTCAGTTTATCATTTTTAGCAACAACATTAACATATACTGTCTGGGGCTTGAGAGTTTTTCTACTACCTCAATATGATCCTCATATTTCAAATCTTTTACCTTACTGGACGAGTGCTTATTTGTTTGCCTCATTATCTCTAATTTTTCTAGACTTTGCTTGTATAGAACTCTCTGGAATAGAAAATAAGAGAATAAAACAAATAATATATTCTATAATACTTATCACCTACAGCATTTTGGTCGCGATTTTATTTATTGGCTTCGAGGTTGAAATAACAACCTTTATGGATGTTAGTGATTTGAGTATTTCGAATATTTTTGTCTATGCTTATTTTATCCTTTTGTTGCTCTTTTATTTAACTCTTCCAAACATAGTATTTATTAATTATATTCGCACAAGTATTTTGAAAACCTCTCTCACCTATAAAAAAGTACGTACAATCGAGATGGGACTCTCTCTCTTTACAATCGGAACAATTCTAGACGGCGCAAGATTTCCGAGTAATATTGGAATTCTTATCGCGAGAATACTCATAATGATTGGAGGATTAATAATGTTGATTGGATTTACTTTTAAACCAAGAGCAAAAGAGGATTAGAAATAATGGAATTGGATGAAGAGCTCTTCATTTTAAGAGCGAGCGGAGAAGTGTTGTTGCATTTGGATATCCATAAGTTTGAGGAGAAAGAAGACAAGCTTCTTTTTGGCAGTTTTATATCCGCTATCATGGAATTTGCTCAAAGCTCATTAGGGTCAGGAATACAAAATCTTAATCTAAAAAATAAGAATATCTCTTTTTTGTCTGATAAAGAGTATGAAGTCGTGATTGCGCTCATTAGTCAAGAATCGAAAAGGAAGCATTTAACCAGGCATTTAAATGAAATACACGCTCTTTTCACTGATTTTTTTGATGAAAAAACCATTAAAGAATTTGATGGGGATCTTTCTATAATGAAATCATTTTCTGCAAAATTAGGAAAAAGGTATAAAAGAAAGATGGATGATTTTTTTGAAAATTTTTAGAATCTCTTGATTTGATTTACTTAATTACTTTTTTATTCTTTCGAAATTCTTCTTTTTTCAAGCGTAGCCTTGAGAATTAAATTCTCGATTTTTTTTAACGCTACTTTGTCTTGCTGGGGAATAAGATCATAAATTTCTTCAAGTTCCTCTAAATTTAATAGCTGTAAAAAATCATTTGTTAATAAATAGCGAAATGTCTCATAGTTCTCCGCATCTAGACAAGAAGTAATCTCTTCTTTGATAATCCAGCGGGCTTTAGATATATCTCGTTCAATTAATTCTTTAAGTAAAGGATACCATAATCTTCTTTTTTCCATAGGGGAGAAATCAGTATTCCTCTCAAGCCATTCTTCAAAAATGACTTCCAATTCTTCATTAGTAAAGAGTTCTAAATATTTTTCATTGAGATAGAAGATTATTGTATTATAATTACCTGAGGCGATTCTTGCTGCGATGCTTTCTTTCAATTTAATAATTGCTTTTTTATCTCCTAGAAATGCCATTTTTTTCAATAAAGGGATTGATAAACTACTGTGAAGAATCCTCAAGTCATAATCATATTCATACCAAGCTTCAAGATTAGAGCAATGTCCGATAAATTCCGTTTCGGGATCAATGAGGTCTTTTTCCTTTTCATGACTCTTTTCCATGGTGCTGTAAACTTCAAAAGCTTCATCTATCGAATCAATATTATCAAATTTGGTGAAATCTTTCTGAGAAAGATTGAGAAGGAGATATTTGCATTGATGAAATGGTTTGTCGTCTATAAATATGACTGTCTCACCCCGGACTAATTTCAAGGTTAAATGCTCGTTAATTCTGTACTCTCTCTCCTTAGGATATTTTTTTTCTTTTTTACTTTTTTTAATTTCACTATTACGAATATATTTCATTTCTATTAATCTCTCTTCTACTTCCATAGATTCCAGATTGAATATATCCAAGAATTCCTGAATCTCATCCCCTTGATCCACAGAGACAATCTTACATCGATGATATTGCGGATTTTTCATTAAATCCTGCTGAATATCTTGTGCAATTCTTGTGCTTATGAATCTTTTTTTCACAGGTGATTTTGCACCTTTCCAGATGAATAATCTCCTAATGTCTTTCCGAATTAAAAATAATACTTTCTCTGAATTAAGATATTGCTCTAGATCGCTCTCTGGGAACACCCGCTCCTTTATTTCACCGTTTTCTACCAATTCATATACATAAAAAACCCTCAAATCACCCATGTTAATTTAGAGAAGTAATTCACCTATATAAATCCAACTGTAGTGATCTATAAGATAGATGTCCTATTTTTCTCGGGATTATTATGAATTAATATGTTATTCAAGATCTTACACTAAGGTGCTTCATTTTTGCTGATTTATGAGAAATTAATAAATTTGACAATTTCCACTGGTCAAAAAATGTTCGGACAAAGGCGGACACGTATAAAAATTGCTGCTCTCTTGTGTGTTATAAACAATGTGTACTTATTCCAAATTAAAAAATAAGTAAGTAGGCCTTGGGGGAATAAAGAAAAACTCTTTAACGTGTTCACAAAGCATCAGCTATTATACCATTATCTGCTGTGGTTGTAATCTTTAATTCCTTAGATATAGAATCTGATTCAACAGCAGGTGAATGATATCTAATATCCTTTTAGTATTTCAAAACTTTTTTTAGAAGCGTTTCTTAATTATGAAAAAAACTTAGCTTCTTTACCATGCATGGGCTCCATTTTAGCTTCTATTTCAATTATGATTATTCTATTCTTTAACCATTCCTTCTTTAAGTATATAAGTATAAGACTCTTATTTGAAATACCCGCATCTGAAGGGGCAGGATTCTTGCTTCGACGACCACTGTGCCGTGTTGCGTCTTACACGATCTCCACAAGTGTGACTTCCCATAGTCCCTACGGTAGGGATGAACTTGGGTATTGTTCACCAAAAAACAAAGGGATCTCTTGGTTAATAACGTGTGAGAGGGATTTAATGTTTTGATGTATGCAAAATTCATCACTCCCCTAAAGAAGTGTGCGTTCTTTTGCTTTAAGTGTAAATCTCCGGGGAGTTATAATTCCAAGAAATTTTTTAAGATAATCATTCCATGAGGTTTCATTTTTATCGATTCTGGATGAAACTGAACGCCTTCCACTACATATTTCTTATGTCTAACTGCCATTATTGTCCCATCATCAGCTGTGGCTGTAATCTTTAATTCTTGAGGTAATAAATCCGATTTAGCCGCCAGAGAATGATATCGAACAACCATTAATGGATTGGGGATATTTTTGAAGATAGTCTCTTGATCATGGAATATTTTCGATTCTTTTCCGTGCATTGGACCTACCTTTGCTCTTCCTACATATTCTTGATTTTCATTTTCTCCAAAACTTTCTATTATCGCCTGGTGGCCCAAACATATACCCAATATCGGAACTCTATCATAATATTTTTTAATTATAGGTATAACTGTTCCAGTGTCATATTTTGGATGACCTGGTCCTGGAGAAATAATAATTTTATCGGGTTGGTATTCTTTAACCTTATCAAGGGAAATAGTATTATCATCAATAATTATGTTTGAATTTGGAGCAAGCTGACAAATATAATTAACTAGGTTATACACAAAGCTATCAAAATTATTGATAAACAGAATATTCATTATTCTAAAGCCTCTGCAATTTTTATTGATTTTAATACACTATATAGTTTATTGGAAGTCTCTTTAAATTCATCATCTGGATTACTATCTGCCACAATACCACCTCCTGCTTGAGCAAAATAGGTTTTATCTCTCCCAAAGAGGGTTCTTATCGCTATAGCAAATGCCATATCACCATTGAATGAGAAATAGCCGACCGCACCCCCATATGGTCCTCTACTCTCAGTTTCTAATTCTTGTATTATTTCCATTGCTCGTTTTTTTGGAGCTCCAGAAAGTGTACCTGCCGGAAACACGCTCTTTAAGACTTGATATCCATCAAGTGGTGTTTTACTCCTCACTTTACTTACGATATGTTGCACTTTTTGATATTTTTGAATTGTCATAAATTCATAAGTTTCAATAGAGCCTGGATATGAAACCTTAGAAAGGTCATTTCTAGCCAAATCCACTAATTGAAGATGTTCACATAATTCTTTTTCATCTGTTAACAAATGCTTCTCTAATTGAAGATCTTCTTCTTTTGTTGTTCCTCGGCGTATAGTTCCTGCAATAGGTACTGTAGTTAAAACATCTTTATTTTTCGAAATTAATGCTTCTGGGCTAGTCCCAATGACTTTTATTGTATTAAAATTGATGTTGTACATATATTGAGAGGGATTTAATACTCTTAAAACTTCATAAATCTTCATTGGGTCTATTCTACTCTCGGTGTATAATCTTCGAGAGATTACCGCTTGGATTATATCACCCGAATAAATATATTCTTTTGTCTTTTCGACCATCCGTTCATGAGCGGATTTGGAAGTATTAGATCGGAATTGAGATTCCTCGATTTCCTCGATATTAGCAACAATTTCTGTTTCTTCTTTTTTTTTAGAAGATCTCTTAAATAAGCTAAGTTGGTAGCGAATATCCTTATCTTTAGAATAATCATCGATGCTATTATCAATCAAAAATAAGGAGTTTGATTTATGGGAATAGACAAGTACTTTCGTATATAATCCCATCAACACGTCAGGAAATTCGCTAGTTGATTTATATCCTACATAGGGCGCTACCACATCATAAGAAATGAACCCTAGCATCCCACCGTAAAAAATATTTCTTGGGAATAATTCCGTAAAAGGAAGATTCGAATAGGGTGTGAGACGGCTCAGCGTATTGAGTGCAACCATATTATAATTTACTTTATCTTTGAAGGGTAATTGATTATGAATTCTTTCTTTTGTAGGATCCTTTGATTCTACGTAATCTTTAATGTTCTCTCCTCTTGCGGTGGTAATACCATACATTTTAAATTGATCTTCCTTGATTTCTAGCATAAAATCAGGATCCAACGCAATAAAACTATATAATGTTTCTTTCGTGTTTTCGGATGCCGATTCTAGTAACGCATGTTTCTTCAAGTCATATTTGTTTACTAAATACTTATAAAAGCCGAATATGTCATCCAGCTCTCCAAGCTTTTCAATATGGATATCAAATTCCATTGCTATATTCCTTTTTTTTCATTTATTTTATATCTTTTTTATTTGAGTATATAAAAAATGCTAATATATATTATTAGGATTAGAATTTCTGACAATACATCTAAATTGTGTAGTTCAGAAAAGAAAATCTAAAATAAGAATTAAACCATTGCTCACGCTCTATGCGTGCCAACGCCACGCCCAAACCCAAGTTGCTTCCGAAAAAAGCCTAATTTGTTTCATTAACTTGTTTTGAGACATTTAATGAAATTAAGTTTAGGTTTTATTTATATTTTGTCTAAAAGAAAGGTGCAGTTGCAATAATATGACTATAACAAACTCAAATCACAATTAAAATTCGTTTGATCTTGATTTTTAATTTTCAAAAAAAACATGAAAGAAAAAGATATGCCTCCAATCTTGACATAATTAAAGACATTAGGAATCTGGAGGCAAAAGCAGAAGACTCAAGTTCTCTCTTACGTGGGCAGGCTGTTTATGACCCACTAAAGGAGCAATTAAAGGAATTCCGATATTCCGTACAAATTGTAATGCTGCTTGAGCAGCAGTATCAACATCCATCTTCTCCATAAAGGGGCGTAATTTGGGATGCCCAAGACTTCTTGCTTGCATCAATGGTACTGCTGCAAACAAACCCAATTCTAATTCTTGGGCTTTTTGAAAAACGGTTTTTCCATCTTGATTCTGTAGATTTATAGCTTCGGGCATTAAAAAATTAAAGGGAAGCATAAAAAATTTGAATCCACTCTCATTTTTACCTTGTGCGTTTGCCGCTTTAGAAGCAAGTTCAAAGGTATGCTGAATATCCAGATGTACTGGGGAGGAGGGAGGCACTCTCAAACAATCCCAAGTGGCAATACCATAATATTGAATTTTTTTTTGGGCAATCAAATTCTCTAACAACTCAAATGCCTCTTTTAATTTGATATAAAATCGCTCCTCACCTAATACTTTTTTCTGAGCATCGGCAACATTATGTAAATAGAGTAAATCAATACAATTCACCCCAAGATTTTTTAAGCTCTGCGTTATTTGATGCTTTAAATATGAGCTAGACATGCAGTTCATGCCGATGATTTCATTTCTTGTTATTATGTTTTCTTTAAGAAGGACCTCTTGAATATAGGAGCGAGCATTTAAACCCAAGTCAGCATCACCGGGTATGTAACCTACCTTTGTACTTATAAAATATTGATTTCTTTCAAATCCCCGTCTTTTCACACTCTTTAAAGCTTTTTTAATTGAACGCTCTGCCTTCTGGAGACGATAATTGATTGCGGTATCGATTATATTTACACCTCCCTTAACAGAATCGATAACCGCATTGGTTACTAATTTATCGGTTTTGGAATCTAGTTCTCCCAAATATGTGCCCATTCCTAAACTACTAAATTTTAATCCTAAGAATTCACGAAAATGATTTTCTGGCAGGTTTAACTCCTTTAAGATTCTTTCTCTATAAGTATTTGTTCCAACCTTTGTAGCATGCTCCGTCATATAACTATGAATAAACGCTTTTTGATCTTAATAAATTCAAAGAAAACATTAAAACCCACCTTTTATAAATTATAATTTTAGCCAGAAATCCTTCTTGCAAGAATAAATTCAATTTTTGAATTTATCCGATTCCATATTAGGATCTGGAGTTATGTTTTTGTAGCGCCATCATAGCATTTTTTATACTAGATACGAATTTTACCATTTCAGATTTCATTTCTACAAAATCGCTCAAATTTTTAGTTATGATGTTAACCATCGCAGAGCCAATTATAATACCATCTGCGCCAGCATTAATAATAGTGCTTGCATGTTCTGGGCTTGAGATCCCAAATCCGACAAATATTGGGAGTATTTCTTCCGTTTTTTCCTTCATTCTTTGTATAGTATCTTTTGTAATTTGAGCAACTCTGCTTCGTGCTCCAGTAATTCCCATGACTGCAATTAAATATAGAAACCCCCTAGCAGATTTTAGAATCTTTTCCAATCTCTCTTCTGTCGTAGAAGGGGCGATTAGAAAGATTAGACAAATATCATATTTTTCACATACTTTAAGAGCTAGATCGGCCTCTTCTATAGGGAGATCCCCAATTAAAATACCATCTACACCATTTTGTTTTAGGTTTTTAAAGGTTTTATCAAGAGATTCTTCTATGGTTTGAGCCCCTTGAATTAAAATATTGTAGTAAGTAAGGATTATAATTGGTTTTTCAGTTTTGGATCTAATATCCTTAATTCCTTCTAAAGCACGCGTTGTAGTGATGCCTGCCTTAAAAGCTCTCACATTAGCTTCTTGGATAGTGGGACCATCAGCTATAGGATCGCTAAAAGGAATACCGATTTCCAATATATCGCAGAAAGGTTCAATTGCAACACATAATTCTTTAAACTTCTCAAGAGAAGGATCTCCCGCTACTAAAAAGGGCATAAAATACTTCTTTTCTTTCGTATCATCCTTATTAAATAACTCTAAAAGTCTATTAGTATTTTTATAAGTAATTTTTATTACCTCCTAAAATATGTTTTATTTGATTGTATCCTTCACATATTTTTTTATAATATCTAAATCTTTTGAGCCGCTGCCGGATAAATTTATGATGACTATATCCTCTTTTCTAAACTTATCCTTATTTCTTATAAGATACGCAAGCGCATGAGATGATTCTAGAGCGGGAATGATTCCTTCCAGCAATGATAATTTTTTAAAAGCGTTCAAAGCTTCTTTATCAGTTGCGTCGCTAACTTTCAATCGATCGATAGTTTTTAAAAAGCAATGCTCCGGTCCAACTCCCGGATAATCTAAACCCGCACTTACTGAATATGTTTCCATAATATTTCCAAACTCGTTTTGCAATAAGAATTGCATAGCACCATGTAGTACACCTTTTCTTCCCTTTCCCAATGCAATTGAATGTTTATCAGTATTTCTGCCTTCACCAGCTGCTTCCACTCCTATTAAATGCACTTCTTTATCTTCTATAAAGTCATAGCTAATGCCAATTGCATTACTGCCGCCTCCAATGCAACTAATTATCGCTGTTGGTAGTCTTTTTTCTAATTCTAAGATTTGCCTTTTGGTTTCTCTTCCGATAACCCGCTGAAATTCACGTACCATTAAAGGATACGGATGGGGTCCTACTACACTTCCCATTAAATAATGAGTATTATGAACATTTGAAATCCAATATCTTAACCCTTCATTAACCGCATCCTTTAGCGTTCGAGAACCTGATTTAACGGGTATAACTTCTGCTCCAAGAAGTTTCATTCTATTTACATTATATGCCTGTCGTTTGATATCAATTTGACCCATAAATACTTTAGTAGGCATTCCGAAATATGCTCCCGCAATCGCAGTAGCAAATCCATGTTGTCCTGCTCCAGTTTCAGCTACCAATTTAGTTTTTCCCATTTTTTTTGCCAATAATGCCTGACCTATTACATTATTAATTTTATGAGCACCTCCATGATTCAAATCTTCCCGTTTTAAATAGACCTTACATCCTATATTCTCGCTTAATCGTCCGGCATAATATAATGGCGTTGGTCTTCCACTATAATCTTTAAGTATTTGATAAAATTCCTTGGAAAAATTTTCATCCACACCATATTTATTAAATGCCTCAGTAAGTTCTGTTAGTGCGGGCATGAGAATTTCAGGTGCAAACATACCCCCAAATTCCCCAAACTTTCCTAATTTATCCGGATACTTTCCATAATAATTCATTTCAATTCACTTTCTCAATTTATTTCTAAATTCTTTGATTTTTGTTAAAAATATTCTGATTTTATTTGGATCTTTAATTCCTTTTACAGATTCTAAGGCGCTACTAACATCAATCCCATAAGGCTTTAATTTTTGCATAATGGTTTCTATATTGTGTATATTGATTCCGCCCGCGAGGATAATCTTCGCGTGAGTAAAATGCTGTAATAACTCATTTGTAAGCTCTAAGTTTAATTTATTACCGCGTCCTTCACTATTATCAATAAGGAAAGCAAAGAATTGTTCCTGGAATTTTGCAATTAATTGAACCACTTGAAAAAAATTGGAATGTTTTAATTTAAGTGCCAAAATAATTTTCTTACTTAAATCTATGGGAAGAGCTGCCAGATTTTCTTTGTCAAAAGAACCATGAATTTGATAATAATCAACTTTAATAATTTCACTAAGATATAATACCTCATTTATATCTCGAGGTTTTAACACGACTACACTTAAAACATTACCATCCACCTTATTAAGAAGCGCAAGTAATTCACTTGTTTCTAAATTTCGAGGAGATGTAGGTATATTGTAAATAAATCCTACAGCATCTGCTCCATAGCTCATACATAATTTAATATCTTTATATTTTTTTAATCCACATATCTTTACGTACTCCATCATTGATTTCCTCGTAGTTCTTTAATTTTTTGAAATATATTTCTTGATTGCATGATCGAAGATCCAATTAAATAGGCGTCTGCACCACTAGCTTGCACATATTTGATCTGCTCTCTGGTTTTGATACCACTTTCACTGACCACCTTAACTTCAGATCCAAAAATATTCTTTAGTTTTGGTATTATCTCGATAGAATGGTTTAAGTCAATTTTTAAGGATTTTAAATCCCTATTATTGACTCCAACTAAAGTGGGTCTAAATCCTATTTCAATTAAATGCTCAAGATCTCTAATCTCTTCTATAGCATGGATTTCAATTAGTGGTTCAAGACCATAGTCAAGACATATTGGGTAAAACTTTGAAATGTCAATAATAGAATTGATTAATAACACATTTGTGGCTCCCAGTTTTTGGGCAATTTTCAATTGAATCTCATCGATAATAAAATCTTTCAAAAGGCATGGTAGATGAGAATTATCCACAGCAAGTTTCAAATTCTCATATGACCCTTTAAAATAGTTAGGCTCCGTCAATATACTTAATCCTATCACAGCCGCTCTTTCCATTTGATTAACAATCGAAATTATGTTAAGGTCTCTTCTTATCTCTCCTAAGGTGGGAGAGGCAGGTTTTATTTCTGAAATAATCGAAGTTCCCTTAGCTTTTTTTATGCAATTACTTAAGGGTTCTCTTTGAGCCCTTATATGATCTTCCGCAATCGAATTATAATAATTAAAATCATTATCTTTTGAAGCTTTACGCCGCTTAATAATTTCATTAATAAGATTTGAAGTATTCATCATCGCTATTTATTGTTATATTCTTAATTTAGATGGATCTCCTCCAGAGATCTGTATTAGTGTTTCTAATTTTTTATAGGCATTTCCCGATTCTATTGAATTTCTTGCTATAGAAATCCCCTCCTCAATATCAGAAGCTTTAGAGACACTAAGAAGACCCAGCGCGGCATTCATCAAAACTGTATTGTATCTGGCTCCATGATCTTGATTTTTAAGAATTTTACGAGCAATGTGTAAATTATTTAGTTGATCATTTGATACAAGATCACTCAATTGACACTCAGGAATATCGAAATCTTCGTTTGTAAGTGCATAACTTTCTATTTTTTTCTCTTTATATTCAGAAATATAATTAATTCCAACAGGAGCTAATTCATCTATTCCCTGTGAATTATGTACCGTAAAAATATGTGTTCCTCCTAATGCACCTAACACTTTTGCCATTATAGAAGTCAAATCTTTATGAAATACTCCAAGAACATGACATTTTGCATTCGCCGGATTTGTTAAGGGTCCCAGAATATTAAATACCGTTCTGATCTTTAATTGCCTACGAGTAGGCATCGCATATTTCATTGCGGGATGAAATAAGGGGGCAAACATAAATCCAATGCCCGCCTCTTCTATGCATTGTTTTACGTGCGGGGGTTCTAAATCAATTTTTACTCCAAGTCCTTCTAAGAGATCTGCACTTCCACATTTACTCGTAACCGCTCGATTCCCATGCTTTGCTATAGGAACTCCCGCTCCAGCAATCACTAGCGCAGATATTGTACTTATATTGAACGTCTTAATTCTATCTCCACCAGTCCCACATGTATCTAAAAGCTCCTCACTTACTTCTGGTTTTATAGACATAGCATACTTTCTCATTACTCTCGCAAATCCTATTATCTCATCGATAGTTTCACCCTTCATACGTAATGCTGTCAAGAATCCTCCTAATTGAGCATCAGTTACCTTTCCAGACATTATTTCATTCATAATAGTCTCTGCCTGGTCGATTGCTAAATTATGGTTTTGGCTAACTTCTTTTAATCCGGTTAAAATTGTTGCTTCATTCATTATTTTTAATCTTCACATTTTATTATATTTTCATCTTCTGTAGTTGATATCACATTAATAATTCGGAGAATCTCCTGATAATGATCTGCAATAAATCGAGCTGTCTTACTCTTTTCTGGACCAAGAAAATATAATTTTTTATCCTCAATTATTTTGATTATATGTTGAAAAATATATTTATGCTGTTCTCTATCTCGCTCTTCCTTCTTTTCCTTATCTGCTGACTTTATATGAGTAGTCGTATTTCTTTTATCATATGAAATACCATTTATTCCATTCCGAATCATTTTTCTTTATTCTATTCTCCTTTATTAAATTTTTATTACTTTGAAACCTCTTAAAAAATTAGAGACTTAATTTAAGATAAGAATCTTTTCTCGTGGTAAATTAGGCTTTAAACTCGTGCAGTGAAGGATGATTACCGCAGAAAGAGAAAAACCTTATAAGAAAAGGATTGAAAATTTATTGACCAATGCATCCATAGGCGTGCCAACGCCAAGATGGCCAACTCCAAAATAAATTAGAAAAATTTCTATTGGGCTCAAAAAATATAGCTTTACCTTTCATTATTATTTTCAATTTATTTTGAATATTAAGATTTAAAATCTTAAATCATATTTATATCTAACTTCTCTTTAAAACCTTATTCTCACAATTTTAAAAAGCCTCCAATAACACATTAAAACGATTAGATAATGAAGGATTATGCAAAAGATAAGTCCTAATTCAAACAGTACATACATATTAAAAATGCCTAAAAGAAAAGAAAAGAATAGATATGCTCCTAAAATTCTTACATTTTTAAAACCAAACCATATATGAAAATGATAAAACGAGAAAATAATACCAGAAATAATTAGTATTAAAATTACATCAATATATTGAATTAAGGTGGTTCCGATATAGAATCTAAAAATTAATTCCTCAAGAATCATAGAAAATAAAAAACCCTTATAGAGGACATCATAATCTTTTTTAAGAAATGCCATAATAACCTCATGTTCCTTCATCTTTTCAAGATGATATGAAGTAAAAAGGGTTGGAATTAGGTAGTATCCAACTACAGCTAAAAATATGATGCCAAATAGAATGATTCCCAGTTTAAATAAAGTAAAAGATGTTGCAAAGAGATATTTTATATTATATCCAAATATGAAAGGAATAAGGAGAAGGAGGACTACTATTACCTTAATTATGTAGTCTAAATTGGAATTCTCATTTTTACTCATACTTATATATTAGATATTGATAGTAACCACTTATTATTTTCGAATTTTCCTTTTAAACACAGCGGGCAACCCTAACAAGGAGCGGATCAAATTCTCTCTGGACATGTCGCCTCCTGTCGCAGTTTTTAACCAACTTTCTTTTCCAAAAATCGTTTTCATGATTTTTCGTGGATTTAGTCCGTTTTTATAGAGTTTTTGACTCTTTATTTTGATTTTTGTCCAAAAATTAATCAACTTATCCAATTCATTAACCGTAATTACTCTTCCATTCTCTAAAAAGATATATTTTGGATTGAGACTTTTAAAGATTTGGAATGTTTCAAGCATTTTGAGAGCATTTTCCCAATTAAAAATAACATTCTGATCTTCGGAAATAAAGGAATCTGTAGAGAATAAATACTTCTTTTCTAGATGGAAAAATGATATTAAATTTTTGCAGTGTCCCGGAGAATGAATGATTTTAAACTTTGCTTTCTTGGTCTTTATTGTTTTAGTATTGGACAAGATTTTTGCTTCGAAGGGATTGGGAATTCCCCATGTTATCATTCGTTCTGGAGGAATATTGATTCTACATCTACTTAAAAAAGCCGTTTCCTTAGTCGCAAAGATGGGGATATCATGCTTATTTATGAGATCATGGCACGCTCCTATATGATCTTCATGATGATGGCTTAGCACGCACTTTTCAACTTCATCCAAATTTACTACTCTTAAGAATTCATCTTTTGCGTGTGGGTGCCCAAAATCAATAAGTAAACCGTCGATTAAATAAGAACTCACCCATAAGATTGGTTTATTTTGGGGATCTAATGTACTCATCCTAAAGATTTTTGCAGAATTTTTCTGTATCCGCTCAACTTTAACATCCAACATATCATTAACAGTTCTTCAAAAAATTATTAATATTAGTAAGAATGTATAATTCTAATTCAATAAAGAACTATTGAAAGTATTAAAAGTAATTTTGCGTTGAAATAAAACTTGTATTAAGTTGAAATTATAACATTTTTGAATCTAAATATGGTTGATGAAATCTTAGATGAATTATCTGCTTTCTTCAAAGCGATGAATCTCTCTACTTATGAGATTGATTGCTATATTACTCTTTTGAAATTTGGGGAGATGCCAGCACGTAAAATAACTAAAGAATCTGGAGTGCCTATTGGAAGAGTCTATGATGTGTTAATTGAATTAAAAGAAAAAGGATTAATTGAAATACAAGAAGAAGTATGGCCTAAATTATATAAACCTATTCAACCCTCTCAAGCTTCTTATAATTTAGTTATGCGGGTTTATGATCAAAACAAGAAGCAAGAAAAACTATTGCTTGAGAAAGCTAAAAAACTGGAACGAAAACTGTCTAAATCAAAATTAGGAGAACAATTAGAAAGCTCAAAATTATTTTGGTCCATTACCTATGATACTCCATCTATATTATCTACTTATCTCAATTATTTCAGAGAATTAAAAGAGGAATTGCTATTAACAGGATTCATTAATAAATATACCCTAAAAATAATCCCTTGGACCAAGCCTTTGTTCGAAATTTTATCCGATGCTTTAGAACGAGGAATAAAGATTAAATATTTGTTTAGTTTTGAATATGATGAACGTACTCTCACCAGAGAGATCAAGAATCGCTGTGATAATGAATTTTCTGGATTAAAAAAGAAAATAGATAAAGTTTATTCGTTAGACCTCAATAGTGTTAAGTATCAAATGAGATATGTCTACAAAAAAATTCCCAGTTATATTGATATCTTAGATCAAAAGAGAGCATTTATTAAACTTCAAAATCCTATGAATCCTATAGCATTTTTTGCCTGCATAAATATTTTGGATTTACATTTTGCCACTAAAGTAAGAAAACATTATTTAAATTTATGGCATTTAGAAGCAAAAGAATAAGAAAAAGTGCTCCTAAAAATTCTCAAATCTAATTACATCTTAACTAAATTACTAAATACCTCCATCATAGTTTGCTTTTTTGGAATATCTCTTAATAATTCAGCCTTTAATTTTTGTGCTAAAATTTCGGGAGTAAAAGGTTTGCCCTTATTATTTATGCAATTAGCATCATGCCAACCTCGTAGAACCCAGCATTTATCTCCCACAATCCTAAATATTTCACCCGTTATTCTTTTGGCTGAGTCTGAAGCTAAATAGACCACCAAGGGAGTTACATTTGCGGGATGGAATATATCAAATCCTTCTCCATCTTTTTTATGGATTAAATGAGATAATTGTGGTGTTGAAGTGGTAAATCTTGTTCGAGCAATCTGAATTATCCCATTTACGGTCGCATATTTTTTCAATTCG
The DNA here is from genome assembly GCA_008080765.1 of Promethearchaeota archaeon. Lineage (GTDB taxonomy): Archaea > Asgardarchaeota > Lokiarchaeia > Sigyniarchaeales > SOKP01 > TEKIR-8. The sequence continues at coordinate 15,397 of SHMU01000084.1, forward strand.
CCCGCTGCGATAAGTGTAAGAGAGGCTATCCCTGCCTTTGCTGCACCATAATTAGCTTGCCCTAAATTACCCAATAAGCCTGCATCAGAGACGGCATTAAGAATTCTTCCCGAAAACTTCTTATCTGCTTTTCCCCGAGCTCTAAAATATTTTCCTGCATGCTTGCACATATTAAATACTCCCTTTAAGTGAACTGCGATAACCTCATCCCATTCATCTTCGCTCATATTATAAATCATTCTGTCTCGAATAATTCCCGCATTATTTATAATAATATCTATCTTTCCAAATTCAGATATAGCTTGATCAATCATTTCTTTTGTTTTTTTATAGTCTATCACAGAATCATAATTAGGAATTGCTCGAATATCGTATTTTTGAACTTCTTTTACAACTTCATCCACTATCTCTGTGTTCCCTTCTCCTTCTAAAGAACAACCTAGATCATTTAATAATAAATCACACCCCGCCCGTGCCATAGCCATTGCTTCCACCCTTCCTATACCCCTCCCTGCTCCAGTAATGATTCCAACCTTTCCATCTAACATTCCCATTCTTTCTACCTCCTTTGAAAATTCTTATTTTCTAAATTTATTTTATATTGTTTTCCAAAATGTAATTAAAGTCAAAGCTATATTGTTGTATTCCATTTAAATGATTTTCCGTTCAATTTCCCGTGTAAATAAATTTATTGTTTCCAAAGGCGATTTCAACCATATCTCAGAAACAATAAGAAATAATTTTAAAGGAAAACATCATCTTTATTATTGGAAAAGTGGTTTATTTTTGACTTTGATATTGTAAAAGGTCAATTACCCCGCCTTGAAAGGCGGGGCTTGTGGCTCAAATCCCCATCAATTCTCCTAAAAGCTTCTGGTTCATCATCGTCCACATCTAAGGGGCTAATTGACACATAGCCCGTGTCCTTCGGATATACCGAGGGACAACTGCCCGATCTCTGATAT
>SHMU01000085.1 GCA_008080765.1 Promethearchaeota archaeon
CTCCGATGACCGATTCCATAGAATCGTTAGGAAGAGTTCTAGTTACAAGCCCACAACGTTAGTGGTGGGTAATTGACGAAGGCATTAAACTATTATGTTAGTATTCAATTACTTAATTGATTATGGGAAAAACATTACGCATCTGCCCAAAGTGCAAATCATCTCATTCTTTAAGACCAGCATATAATGTAAGTGGATGGTTAGCACCCGAGATGTTTCGATGTGATAATTGTGGTTATATAGGTAGTTTTTACATCGAAATGGAAGAGGAGGAATATAAAAGATTTCGAGATAATCTCTCAGATGAAGAAGAAAATCAATATTCTCTATAGAGAAAATTTATAATTAAGAAAAAATTTAGAACATAAGAAATTCAAGAGGAAAAGAATATGGAAGTATTAAAACAAAATGCTCAAAAGATTATATCATTAGAAATTCAAGGTGCGACAAATACCGCATTAAAAGCCATAGAATTTCTTAGTGAGTATGCGAAAAGGATTACATGTACCACAATAGAGGATTGTATGAACCAACTTCAAGAAGCAAAGTCCATTCTAGAGGAAACACGCCCAACCGAGCCCGCCTTACAAAATGGGCTCAGATTCATCATGAACAAACTAAAAAAATGCAAAGGAGAGCTCTGTGTGGAAGATGTTCCAGGACGGATTGAGCGATATGAGGAAGAATTCAAAAAATATATCTTAGATGCAAAACAAAAGATCGCAGAAATAGGAGCAAACCGAATTCCCAGAATTCGCAAAAAAACAGATTATGAAAGTCTACACCTAAAAAATGATTTTGTGGTAATGACACATTGTCATAGTTCCGTTGTAACTGGCATTTTACTCAAAGCCAAACAACAAGGTAAAGAATTTCGCGTGGTAAATACCGAAACTCAACCAAAACTCCAAGGGCGAAAAACTGCCAGAGAATTATTGGATGCAGGAATTGAAGTAATTCATGTAGTCGATTCTGCGATGCGATGGGCGGTTAATACCTTTCAAGTAGATTTAATTTTGATAGGAGCAGATTCTATCACTTCAGAAGGAACAGTGTTAAATAAAATTGGTTCACGGTTGCTTGCGCTGGTAGCACATGAAGAACATGTACCCTTTTACGTCGCCTCTCCCTTATTAAAATATCAACCCCGTACAACTGTTGGATTTTTAGAAGAAATTGAAACGCGGGATCCTGAAGAAATATGGAAAGAACATCCCAAAAATCTGAAAGTGTTAAATCCCGCATTTGAAACGGTGAGTAGACGCTATATTGATGGATTAATTACCGAGGCGGGCATATTTGCCTCCAGCCATGCTCATTGGTATTTTACTCGCCTTTATCCGGATCTTGTCGAATGATTTTTTCTGGGAGATCCTAATAGTATGCCTTTTTAATCATTTATTTTAAATAACTATGGGATAAGGAAGAAATTAGGGCATCTCACTTTGTTTTTCAATAATTAAATTAAGCTCAGAGTGAGTATTATGAAAAATTTTAAGCTCACATCCCATTTTTTCATAAAAAATTTATAATGTCTTTGATTTTTATTATCAAATAATCAAATAAATTGAATTAATTATTCTATCAAATTACTAAGTGGTATAGCATATGAGTGAATCTGAAACAAAAAAAATCTACGTTGATATACGCGAATTGTCTTATAAAAAAGACCAATACGTACAAGACCTGGTCGTATTTTTAAAAGAAAAATTGCCCCAGTTGGAAATTGACAGAAAGAGTAATGAATTGGAAATTACTATGCCCCTCTCATTATCTAATCGATCTATAAAACTCAGAATAAAAAAGTTTTTATATAAAACTGATTTAAAAGACGATTATCGTCCCATTTCTAATCCGGGAGATAAAGAAGGATACAAAGTGAAGCTTCGCAAAGTATTTGAAACTTCTTACATTAATTATTAGACTTTAAATATCCTTTTTCTTACCGATTCTCTATCTTGCCTTATAATGAAACCTTAAGACTTGTTGTCAATAGCATTGAAGATGTGATTCGATGTTCTACACTCTCCAGTTTATTAGAGGTTTCAGGTTGGCCTAAACCCGGCAATGTTCATCGTACCTATGATTTTGAAGATACTCGGTTTGAACATTTCTTAGCGGCTATAGCTGCAATACAACCTACTTTTATGAGATTAGCGGAAAGAATACAAGAAAAATCTAAAACTCAACAACATAATTATAGTTTTGTGCAATTAGGATACCTCTTTAAAGTCGCTGTAGAAGAGATGATTAAATGGCAGAAAGGAGGGAATGTGATTTTGGGGCATATCTTAATCCTTGCACCTTTAATTGCTACTACAGTAATTTGCTTAAATGCTAAAATAAGAAAAATCTCAAAATTTAGAGAGATCTTAAAAAAAGTTATTAATGACAGTACTGTTGAGGATACAATTGATTTATATGAAGCTATAAGATTATGTAATCCTGGTGGACTAGGGAAGATAGCTAAGTATGACTTAACTAATGAAGATGCGCTCCATGAGATCCAACATGATAACGTTACTCTTCAACAAATTTTTCAATTCTCACAGAGTTATGATTTAATTAGCAGAGAATATTCAACTGGCTTCCAAATTATCTTAAATGAAGGGTTACCTTACTATTTAACTGTTTTCAATCAAACAAATGATATTAATATTGCAACTGTAGAGACTTTTTTATATATCTTAGCTCACCATGAGGATACCCTCATTATCCGTAAGTCGGGAAAAAAAATCGCTCAAATGATTTCGAAAACCGCAGCAAAGATATTAGAACAAGGTGGAATTCGCACAAAAAAAGGAAAAAAAGTTCTAAGAGAGTTTGATGAAAAACTTCATAGTCGGCAACATCATGAAAAACTTAATCCAGGAACAACTGCAGATCTTACTGCAGGGATTATATTTTGCGCTCTTATCTTTGGAGTGAAATTTTAGTCTATTTAGATAGGTTTTTAATTGTATTATCGAATTATTGATTTAGTATGTAGTGATTAAAAATGGTAGCAAATTAAATGGAATAGAAGTAAAATAAAATAAAATAAAATAATGTAAAATGGTGCTTTAGAAACAATGGAATTTTGCCCAGAATGTGGAAGCCTAATGCTTCCTTCTGAAGGAAAAGCAGGAAGAAAAATATTTAAATGTAAGTGCGGCTATGTGAAGCCATTTTCTGAGGATGAAGCTAATAAGTATAAGATTTACACAAAGATTAAGAGAGATTTCAAAGATGAAGTCATCAATACCAAGGAAATTATCGAATGGAAAGAAAAGAATCTAAAATCATCGCTCAAAGATTTCAAATGCCCAAGCTGTGGATATGTTAAATGTTCCTTAAAAACAATGCAAACCAGAAGTGCAGATGAAGGAATGACAATATAAAATATATCATTTTATATCATTACTCATTTTATCATCTGCTTGAAATGCGGGAGACATATTAAGATTGGCAGCTAATTTGGTATGATGAAGATTTCCAAAGCCAGAAAGCTTTAATTAAAAAAAAGCTTTGCAATATGCGATTGAACTACTTCTTCCTTCGTGTTGGAGCTTCCTCGTTCCTTGAGACTTGAGACGTGCTCATGCAAATCCGAAAGAATATTGAGGGGTCTTACGTTCTCTCCGGAGGCTTGAAGTCCCATAGTCCCTACGGTAGTATTATCATAAAAGACCCCCTCACTTACATTAGCTTAGAGTGTGAAAGGTTTTTAATTGTTTTTGTTCCAAAAAAAAATGGAGCTCAATTCATCTCCACGCTAAAGCATAGATTTTTCTTGAAGGATGATGATAAATTCCGATAGATATCAGATATTAAATGTCTGAGGATCTTTTCGCTATTTCTTAACTTAGTAAGTATTCTTTAAGCTCTCTTTCCGTGATTTTGTCTAAAAACGTAAGTTTAAGTTGTTTATCTTGAGATGTTAATCCCGAAAGAAATTGTATTTGGGTTGAAGAAAGATGCAACTTACTTTGAAGGAGTTTTACTAATTCCCTATTTGCCTTATTCTTTTTAGCCTTAGATTTAAGAGAAATAGCAAGAAATTTTCCATCTTCTTCAATTTTCTGTTGATAAGAATTAGGTTTTACATAAACAGTTAAGATAAAGTCAAATTCCGACAGTTTTTGGATATAGCTCATGTAGTATTTATCGCTCCGGATTTTGGTGTATTATATATATTGGTCAATCTTCTTTTTTAAGCGTTTATAGGAAGGGATCGATAAGCGAATCCCTCCCGCCAATTTATGACCTCCACCTGTGCCCCCAAGCTCTTCTTTTATGTTATGAATAATTTTATTGACTCCAACATAATTGTTTTTTTTTAAAAATTTTCGAGTGCATCGAATCGATAATTTTATAGTATGCGATTTTTGTTCTAACCCTCCAAGAAAGAGTACTTTATAGGGATCTAACAATTCATTGACAGTGCTAAAGGAGGCGGTATCTGACCAATTACTGGGAGGAATTTCATTTTTAATTTTTATAAAAATAGCATTTTCGGTTTCATAGCGAGATAATTGATTGGAAAGCACCTTTAAATTGGAGACTAAATTGCTTATATATTCCCAGTAAATCTTTTTTGCATATCGGGTTATATTTTGTAGTTGGATAATTGAAACTGCAGCACTAATATTTTTAAAGCATAATATATTCAGCAATAAGGCATGTTCAAAGGCAAAACTTAGCATTCCTTTTTTCTGAGGCAGCATGGCATAATTACCATAACTATTAAAACCACCATGCTCTTGAATTCTCTCAATCTCGGCAGAAGTTAAATCTTTGACATTCTTTTTAGGATCAACATTAACACTCTCAAGAAATGTTTCAATCTTAGTGGTGGATTCTCCTCCAAATCCAGGAATATAAGGCAAAATACTGTATTTCAATCCATTCAAAATTGAATCATTCATTCCACCAAATAATATTAATCCTTCTTTATCTTCGAATACTTCTTCATTAAGCAATTCTTGATATACTTCTTGATTAAATGATTGTAATTGATCCATACTTTTTAGAGAATCACCTGCGATGCCAATAATAGCTAGCCAGCCATGTTTCATAATTTGCGGATTAATATTTCTAGCAAACATATAAGTAAGTGTGGCACCTGCAATATGATCAAGCCCGTCAAATCCGTAAAGTGTAGGATTAATAAAAATCAAATTTTCCGGATGAGAATCTTTATTTTTATTACTTTCAACCTCGTGATGATCCAAGATAAAAAATAATTCATTCCGTTGTTCAATGATAGGAATTAATTCAGAGAGATTTGACCCTACATCAGTAAAAATATATGCCATTTTATCATTATTACTTCGGGAAAGGATGCCTTCTAAATAATTTCTCCACGAAACGCTCCTGTTATATATAAAATAATCATAATCCAAATTCATTCGATATAATAAATTTTGGATGATTTGCAAGCAAGATATGCCATCTGCATCATTATGAGAGATAGAAATAACCTTATTAAAAGAATCGGATAAATCTGAAAAAAGATTTACAGCATTATCAAGTTCATTTAAGAATGTATACCTATCTTGTTTATTATTCATATAAACCAATAAGATTGATTGAAAAATTGTAATTGTGAGTTAAGATCTAAAATCGTACATACTATTCTTGTAGTTCCATAGATTTCTCCATTAAGGGCTGAAATTAATTATGAAATACAGATTTTATTTTTTTTAAAGCAATATTATACTCCTTTAATAAAAAGAGTAAATTACCCTCTTTTAAATTTTTTTTTCAAATATTAATTATACAGATATTAAAAATTACATTTAAATTAAAAATAAATTAGAAGGAAAATTAAAGAAGATATTATAAATAGGTTCTAATAAATAGCAAAATGAAGAGAACTTCCATAAAAAAGGTTTTTAGTGTTGTAATTATCCTAACAGTAATCGTGTCCTCACTTATTTTTATTTTTCTACCAATTGCTCGCAATACTTCACATCAAACCCATTGGAATTTACCTCAAAATTACTCCATCACATCTAGCTCGCTTAGCGAAGAGAGTTTCACTCCGATTCTTGAAGAGGAAAAAAGCGGTGTAGGCACCGTTACAATTCTCAATATCTCATACCAAGAAGAGGGATTTACCAATTACTCCTCTGCGGTACAATATAAAGAACTTAATGATGATATTTCTCTTGGAGCATTAAATGTGACCTATAATAGTACTCAATTTATTAATACACTTGTAAATGCGACTGGAGATTATCTAACAAATTCCTTTAGTGATCAAAATAAAATACTAATAAGACTCAATGAAAGTCTTCAAATAGAGTTTGATAATAGCACCTCCGATGTTGATGGATTGGCAGGATATCTAATTTACCTTCCTCGACTTACACCAATCGATATCTCTGAAATCTATATAGATAATACAAAACTGGAAGAGGAAGATTATGCAATTAAAAATATTGATTCTTATCCCTTTATCTATTTCAATTATTATAATTATTTTGGGGAGCTTTCAAGCGGAACATTTATAATGGATATTCTTTTTACCTATAATATAACTTTAAACGATTGGGAAGCTACACAGGGTCTTTCTGATGATTTAACGGTTAGTCAACAGACTGAAAATATCACAGCTGAATATGAGTATTTTTTTGAAATAGTAAGTAAGCATTATACGGGGCAAACATCCATCGGAAGTATCATGGATGCTTCGGATCTATACTTAAATCTAAAAGTGATTCCTTTTGATAGAAATCAATTGACCTATACCAGTCTTCAGTTAAATGGAGTTATTAAAAATATAAATCAATATAGTACCGATAATATAATCACGATTAATGTATCAGATTCCTTTACTGCAAATAAAAGTCAATTTCTATTAGATTTTAGCTCTGAATTTACGGTTCATTTCTATAAAGCTCTCGATAACACTTGGGCAATAGATAGACTGGTGGAGCAATTTCATATCCGTGAAAGAATTTATTTTCCTTCCATTATTGATGGTCCAAGTCACCTCATTGTAAGATGTATCATATTCGAGCCAAGTATTTCAACGAATGAAATGATTGATTCATATACACAATTTGAAAGAGATATTTCGAGAATCACGGGTGAAAAAGGAGGATTAACTATAACTTCACCTGTGTTAATTAGGGGCGAATTAGCGTGTCCTTTTGTCATTAAATACCAAGCAATAAATAATTTTCAAATCACTATAAAAGATAATTTCGATGTGCCCCTTTCTGGATTAACCGTAGAACTCTATTATCATAATAAAATGTACGGAACCTATATTTCAAAGGGCAGAGTACAACCGCTCGGACCAATATCTACAGACCAAAACGGCCAAATCAATTTGGCATTTCTTCCTAAAGGCATCTATGCGATTGGGATCTACAAAAATGGCGATTTGGAAGCTGTAAAATTTCTTAACACTATCCAACCAGTCTATTCCTTTACTACTGAAATTCCCCATATACCTATTGTTGTAATTATTTTTGGAAGTATAAGTATTGCAATTATCTTAATAGGAATTGTGTATTATCTTAAAAGTAATAAAAAAAGATAACTCGTGGGTTTCGGAGAATTATGATAGTTATTTTTCTTGATAATATTAAAGATTTTCTATTAAAGCTTGAGAAGCGAGTTATGGATGATATCTTCTATGAATTTCGGGAAATCAACAAAGAAGATGACATTAGTAGTACTCTAAAAATTGAGATAATATTTCATTTCCTTGGAAAAATAGAGTCTTCATTAATCCTTTATGAGACGAAAATGAGTGTTAAAAAACCTTCTTCTTCCAATATTGATGAGGAAGTAATACAAGAAATTCAAAATATTTTTGATAAGGTAAATAGCTCTATTAGATTGGTGAAAGGAAAAATTCGGGAAATATTTTTGTCTTATTCACTCTGATTCTGATTATTGGCAATAAGCCCATAACCGATTAATCGATATCGTCTGTTAATGATTCTGGAAATTGCGAAAATAAAATCTTTAGGAATACAGATGGGGGGATTTAAGTGAATTTTATAAGTTTTTTTTAAGATTTTGGACACTGTCCCAAGTGTTCGCTCCGTTCCTACTACGATAAGAAGCCTTTCTCCATGTTTTAAGTCATGAACCTCGATATATTCCTCTGCACCAATAACTCTGTCTAATAAATGGACATTTAACTCCACTTCATCCATTAATTCTGGTAATGTTCCGGGGAAACCAACTAAATGCCCAATGAGTGCATCTCCTTTTGTTAGGGCAGGGTCTAAGGTAGTGCCAAGTCCTATCAAACCCCCTGGTCTCGCCTCCTCAAGAAAATTACTTCCTTGACTAATGCTTATAACACGCGATTTAATGGGGGTATATTGTCCCTTTATTTTTAAGCCGGGGCTTATTTCTATTTCTTGCCCAACTTTAATCTTTCCTCGAAGAACTTGTCCACCAATAACACCACCTACTAACTTACTAATTTCGGTTCCCGGTCGATTAACGTCGAAAGAGCGAGCAACCAAGAATTCAAAGTCTTGAGATTCATCAAATTCTGGAGTGGGAATGATCTCTTGGATAGCCTTCAAAACGAGCGTAATATTAACTCCGAATAATGCCGAGGTAGGAATTATTGGAGCATTTTCTGCAACTGTCCCTTTTACGAATTCTTTTATTTGATTGTAATTCTTAATTGCTTCCTCTTTTGAGACCTCATCAATTTTATTTTGGATGATGATAATATTTTCAATACCCGCGATATTGAGTGCTGCTAGGTGTTCTCTTGTTTGTGGTTGTGGGCAGCTTTCGTTAGCCGCTATTAGTAAACACGCACCATCCATTAGTGAAGCACCGCTTAGCATGGTTGCCATCAAGATCTCATGTCCAGGAGCATCTACAAAAGAAATATTTCTTTTAAATTGTACTTGGGATTTACATTCGGGACATCTAAATCGTGTAACTCCTTTTTTTCTCGACTCCTCTATCATATAAAGCGTATAAAACTCATCGCATTGCGGACAATAGAGAATTGTAGCATTTGCATATCCTAATTTAATAGAAATGCCTCTTTCTTGCTCCTCGGAATGTCTATCAGTCCAATCTCCTGTTAATATTTCGACCAACGTTGTTTTCCCGTGATCAACATGTCCCACCAAACCAAGATTCATTTCCGCTTGTTTTTTTATCTGTTCTTTTAGTTCCTTGACAGGAACCTCATCTTCCGTAGGCATAAATTCTTTTCTAGTCTCTAATTCGTCCTTAGACTTTTTCTCAATTTTTTCCTCGGGCTGTTCTTTGGGAAGGGGCTCTGCTTTCTTCTTTAATTGCGTTTCTTTTGAGTCCTCAAGAGCCTCTGGCTTCTGTCCCATTGTAGTATTTAAAAGATCTTGAGCGGCTTGAATATATTTAAGAGCAGTTGACTCACCAATACCTTTTACTTTTAATAAGTCTTCTACTTTAAGATTCGCAAGCTTCTCCACGGTATTAATACCCGCCGCTTCTAAACTTTCCGCAGTTGCCTTCCCGATACCTGTAATATCTTCAAGTTTTAACGACATTTTCCACTGTATAAAAGTTAAAGGTATTTAAATATAAATAGAATACGTAAATTTCTACTTCTTACTATAATAAAAGTTTAGATTTTTTATTAAATTAATTCTTTCTAAGGTCTTAAGACTCCTTATTTTTTAGAATTCATTAACCTTTAGATTCGAAAAATTTTTCGTAATAAGAAGTTTTGCCTTAAATTTTTGAGATTTCTTGAGTAAAAAAGAGATTAGAATAAACAAGCACTTATTTTTTTTTCTTCAATCGTTTTCTTTTATCTTTTTCCAAAGAAGAAGCCTTAATAGTCGGTAAAGTTTTGATGCCACCGGGCTTCTTTCCCGGATAACTAAATGATACTCTCAACAAACTATCCACATAGAATGTTGAAACCTTTCCGCACGAATTTATTTTATGATGGATATATACTGGGGCGGGATATTTTTTGGTGTTTATATCTTCTTGATCAATCCAAAAGGTTATCTTTTGCTCACAGTGCGGGCAAGTGTTAAATCGATAGGGCATATTTTCTCAAAAAGGGATATAATTTAAGTGATTCTTATTTAAAAAGACAACACTAATTTATATAAACGAATAATTATAATAATTTTATTAAATGCTTGTGTAATATATTAGAATATAAATTTAGGTTTTATATATTTAATCAGTTGTTATGAATCTTTCCCCTCAAAAAAAATTTGTACTGGTTCTTATTTTTTTAGCATCTTTTGGCATTTCCACAGTAGCTTTCTGTGCGTATAATGATATTTCACCCAACGCTTCGAATGAAGCTTTGGCCTCAAATGAGAGCACCCTCCCAATCATATCATTTCTTCCTCCAATTGATTATGCCTCCTTAAATAACACTTGGTATGATCACAAAATAGAAATGGTCATCGTTGTACCTGATGGAAATGAAGAGTTTCTAAATGCTTGCAAACCATTGGCAGAATGGAAAAATCAAAAAGGAGTAAACACGGTTATTCTGAGCAATTATTCGTCATATTCTGGACGCGATGACCAAGAAAAGATTCGAAATATGATCAAATCGTATTATCAATCGGATGGCATTAGGTGGGTGTTATTAGCAGGTGATGCTGAGGAAAATTTAATCCCCATACGCTATGTATATAATCCAGACACAATAACTATTCCAGGACTCCCAGCAGAACCAATTGGCAATCAATATTTAAAACCAACAGATTATTATTATGCAGATCTAACTGGTAGTTGGGATTTAGATCAAGATGGTACATATGGAGAAAGAATGCTCTTATTAGATGAGATAAATTGGATCCCCGAAGTATATGTGGGAAGACTTCCAGCAAGTACTGCGAATGAACTTTCTGAAATGATAAATAAAACTCTTAAATATGAAAAAAATCCAGAAATCGGTAATTGGATGAATAGAACCTTATTGGCAGGGGGGGTTTCTGAACCTGTTGATTTCATATCTAGTCCAGATGGAGAAGATGAGGCAAGATTAACAAGTTATATTGCTCAAAATTATATACCAACTTATATGAACATTACCCATCTCGCCAGAACAACTTCAGCATATACGCCACCAGTTCCTTATGAAGATTTAAATCAAACAAGCTTCGTTTCTGAATTTAATAAAGGATATTCCACCGTATTATTTGCGGGACATGGCGCTTACAATCGATTCGAAGATGCTGATGGAGGTACTCAAAGAACGATATATACGGATACAAATGCCCTTAGCTGTTCAAATGCTAATTATCCCTCACTTGTATATGCAGATGCTTGCATTACTTCCTGTTATGATGTTGAAAGCCGAGATAATAATATTGGAGAGATTCTCATCAAAGATACTGAAGGAGGGGCCATTGGATACATTGGGGGATTGAGATTGACTTTATATTATCAAGATGATGTTTTACTGGAAGCTCTGAATCGAGGCAATGCACGACATTTTTGGAAAGTATTTTATGAAGATAAAAAATTCCAGCAAGGAAGAGCATTATACGATTCAAAAATTTCCTACATGAATAGTTTCTATTATAAATTTAAAAGAAATATCAATCATTATGAAGCTGAACGTAAGCAACTCCTAACCTATTGCCTTTTGGGAGATCCCGAAGTAGATATCTACACAGATTATCCAGGGAAAATTGTTGACAATCCCTTTCCCTCCACCCTCTATGAAGGACAATTGGTAACAACAAATCCAGTAAGAGATAATTATAGTAGAATTGTTTCTTATCCACGACTTTACATTACCACAGAAGATGGAATATCCAGAACGGTGTATGGAGATAAAAATGGAGTTGCACAATTCCGATTAACTATAGGGGCAAATAAAATCTATAATGTATCCATTTCCGGACATAACTTGGAAAAATTATCGAATTTTACATTTACTACCTCTCCCGATGAGAATTCTCCGAAAATTAATTCCATAATGAGCATGCCCCGACAACCTAGCACCTCTACAAATACCTATTGGTCATTTTCAACTTCCGATTCAGAATCTGGTGTTGAAAGTCTTTTTCTTATCTTCTCAAATGATAATTTCAAAACATTTCAGTATCATCGCTTTACCAATGGATTTAATGAAAATCAAGAACAATTCTTCTATCGGTCGTTGAAATTGGAACCCGGAGAATATGATTATTTCCTCTATGTGAGAGATTATACCAATAAAGATGATTATCTGTGGCTCCCTTCATTTCAAATCTCCATTAATGAGCCAATTGTTCATTACGTTTTGATTTCAATGGGTATCATAATTCCCATCGTATTAGTTGGTTTCTGTCTGTATTACGTGGTTTTCCTCAAGCAATATCCCAAAAAGCTGAGAACACTTACAGATTATTCTAAGAAATAAAGGATACAAACTGCTTTGTTGATTTAAAGCGCTTAAAAATAGGAAATGGTTACTCAATGTATCCACTTAACAATTTTCTTATTTCTCTTTAATGATTAATATTCTTACTATCCGAATTTCTTATTTACTTAAAAAAACTATTCACCTATAAATCTTTACTCCTCGTTTTTCTAATATTTTAACCACTTTTGGAAGAGGGGTTAGATTATTCCATTGTAAATCTAATTCTGTTAGCGAACTAAGCTTCTCGATGGATTTGGGGAGTGAAATTAAATTATTTCTAGATAACCAAAGACCTTTTAATGAAGTAAGAGTATCAATTGACTCTGGAAGAGCAGTCAATCGGTTATCATTCAACGCGAGTTGTTCCAGTGAAGTGAGGTTGCCAATAGAGTTAGGGAGAAAAGTTAATTGATTACCAACCAAGGAGAGATTTTTAAGTGATGTAAGATTACCGATTGACTCCGGAAGAATAGCTAATTGATTATCCGCCAAAGAAAGCTCTTTTAGAGAAATAAGGTTACCAATAGAGTCAGGAAGGGTTGTTAATTGATTACCAACTAAGGAAAGCTCTTCTAATGAGGAAAGATTGTCGAGATATTTGGGAATATCATTCAATTGATTTCTATATAGCCATAATTTTTTAAGCGCCTTTAGGTTCCCGAGAGACTCTGGAAGAGTAGTCAAATTATTATCCGCTAAAAATAGCTCTTTTAACAAAAGGAGTTTACAAATTGAGTTGGGGAGAGTTTTCAACATATTTTCCCTTAAATCCAAGATTTCCAACGAGCAAAGATTACCCAGTGATTCCGGAAGGATTTCCAACAAATTGTCTTGTAAATTCAATACTTTTAGTGAGGCAAGGTCGCCAATCGAGTCGGGAAGTGTTTTCAATTTATTTTCCCTCAAATCCAGGATTTCCAACAAGGAAAGGTTACCCAGTGATTCTGGAGTTTCACTCAGTTTATTTTCAGCGATGGTGAGAATTTTTAATAAGGAAAGGTTACCCAGTGATTCCGGAAGGGCGCTCAGTTGATTCCCTGTTAATAAAAGTTCCTTAAGCGAAGAAAGATTACCCAGTGATTCCGGAAGTGCACGTAATTGGTTATTATGTACATTTAAGATTCTCAGCGAAGATAGATTACCCAATGATTCCGGAAGTGCACGTAATTGGTTATTATGTACATTTAAGATTCTCAGCGAAGAGAGATTACCAATGACATCGGGAAGATGGACAAGCTTGTTCTCTCTAAAATCCAATTTTTCCAAATGAAAAAGAGTGCCGATAGCTTCAGGAAGAGTAGTCAATTTATTCTTGTATAAGCATAATTCCTTCAGTGATGTAAGGTTTCTTATAGAATTTGAAAGGATATTTATTTTGTTATTATACAAATTTAGGCATTCTAGTGAATGTAACTCAAATAATCCTTTAATCTCAGAGAGATTCTCAATATTTCTATCACTTAGATCTAAATAAACATTAAATATTGGTATCTTTTCACCTTTATATTTAATCCAAGCATCAGATATCATTTCGAGCTCTTCTCTTGAGAAATAACTCAGATAAGACCCCCCTAAGATATATTTTATCACTTTGGGAAACTTGCTTGAAATCCTTTTAGCTATTTCTTCTTTAAATACTTTTTTTGCTAAGGGATCTCCGGCATCTGAGAGCTCTTGCAATAATGGAAATGAAAGCCGCATATCTAAAAGTCTCGTATCATAATTATGCTCTATCCACGCATGTAGATTACTACAGTGTGCCCAGAATTCAGTCTCAGGATCTAATAGTGCTTTATTTTCTTCATGAACCCTATTATATACCTCTAATATCTCATCAATGCTTTGAATAGAATCATAGTCATTTACATAATCTTTTTCAACGATAAATAACACATACTTACATGTCATGAACTCTTTGTTGGCAACATAGATAACTGTCTTACCATTTTCTAATTTTAGAGATAAATACTTGTTTATTAAAAATTCTTTCATTTTTCTATAGTGTATTTTTAACAAAATTTTGCGCACATTAACATAGTACTAAATATCAATTTAGAAAATATAACTTTTTCAGTAAATTCAATAAGAAAAGAAAAAGGAGTCCGTTATGGAGAGCTTAATATTTCTTTTAGAAATTTTACAGTATTATCGAGACAGGATTCACATGGCAATTTATTACTTCAAGCATCTAATATTACAGATTATATCTAAAAGACCACAATTTTAAACACAATTTTAGAAAATTATATCACATCATTTAAATATTTAAAAATTGATAAGAATACCCAAAAAAAGCCTAAATTTCTGCATTTATTATTCACTTTCACATTTTTATTCATCCTTATCATCCCCCTTATTTATTCCTTTTAAATTTAATGGATAAACTTTAATTATAACCTCCTCTTAATTCTATTCACACTTACACCATTCGTTTTAAGTTATCAATTTCTTAGATATTGAGATACTTAAACATATTTAATGGTTTTGTTGTAAGCCACATAAAATGCAGCTCTTCGCTGCAGCGCTGGACGTTAAACCCCTTTACGTTAGTGATAGTACTTCTGTTGAAATCAGCGGGAAACACTAAACTGTAAGTTCGCTTACGGTCATAGTAACGAGGGATAGTACCTGGTCCCATTCCGAACCCAGAATCGTTTTTTATGTGGCTACACAACGAGTCCTTTTTTTCCTTGCTTTCTGTTATCTACGTCCACTAATTTTTTAAAGTATTGAAGATACCTATACATAGCTTATATAATTATTTATTTGAGTGAAAGAATGGTAAATAAATTCGTCATAGTTCTTAAAAAAATTGGAAGAGCATGGTTCATCCTTTTAGTACTTGCCATCATCATCGTTGCCTTTTATAATTATATTGCGGCTATTGTATTAACGAGCATCACACTTGTGTTATTCTTATTATCTTATATTCCTTCATTATTCTTCAAGAGCAAGGTGCTCCACTATATAAAAAAGTTCTATAGAATTAAGGATAGCGATGTGATAAAAAAATTCCCTAAGAATCAAGAAAAGGTTAAGAACATTTTATTCGAATTAGCTCAAGATCAAGAGAAGAAAGATTGGCTCATAGTTTTCGTGGATAACCATTATATCTTCTATCATAAAGATGCGGTAGAAAAATATAAAAATTTCTATCATAAAGGACTAGGAGAGAAAAAATTATTTGAAGTGTTAACGAAAATTGATATTGAAACGAGAGCTGAGATTAAAGCGATTGAAACCACTTTAAAAGCGCAAAATAGACTTGACGACCCCCTCACTTCATCTCACGCATGAACGGACGAGTCTTCTTGAGGGAATAGAAATAAAGAATCAATAACTTCCTTTGCTCATTGTAACAAAAAGATATTGAAGCCTCCCCGCCCTAAAGGACGGGGATTCCCACGAGTCCACTAAGCATTAGCTGACGGGCATATCTTAGGGCTGTTTGTCGCGGTAAACCCCTTCCACGTGCGTAGAAAGGATTCCTCCTTCAAGGAGGGGTGATGCGATAAGTCATCGGATGTCAAGAACTTTACCATGATATTCACAGCGGAATTTAAGTCCCTATCCATCTTATGACCGCATTCGCAAGTAATAGTACGCTCGGACAATGAACGCTTTACTCTTTTCCCGCATTTCGCACAGGTCTGTGTGGTGTATGATTCATCAATTCTTATTACTCTTTTGCCTATTTTTTGTGCTTTATAGGTTAAGAATTGGACAAATCTTCCCAACGAGCCCGTGTTTTGCATTGAATGATGAAGAGTCTTGTTCGATTTGTTTTGTCTGGGCGATTTGGTGGTTTTTTTCTTCCGTGCCATCGTTTTCACATTGAGCTCTCCCACAATAATCGTGTTCGCTTTCGTGTTTTCCACTATTTGTTTACTGACTTTATGTTGAAAGTCTTTAAGTTGATTAGCACATTTAATTTTCATTTTACA
>SHMU01000086.1 GCA_008080765.1 Promethearchaeota archaeon
TACATGGAGCGGTCAAGACCTTCAGTTACAGGTCATTAAAGAGGACGTCCAAGGATGTCCAGATTTTAGGTAACTGTAATTGTTAATTATGTTATTTCCAACATTCAGCATAATCCTTAATGTATTGTTCCATAGTAAGGGGTGATCTCTCTAAAAGTTCTTCTGCGTCATTATAAATTGTATCTGCTTTTCCCAATCTTACAATAAAATAAATCATCTTCATAACTTTTATAAATCCCTTTGGAAATCCATATTGTCGCATTTCTTTTGTGAATTTTCTTCTGGAAGGTTTTGAATAGGTTATTTTCCTCCCTAAAATCTCTGTCATAAGAGAGGCAACTTCATAAAAATCTAATACTTCTTTACCTGTGAGATTATAAATCTTATTATAATGGGTACCAGACGAGTCAATAAGGATTTTGGCAGCGATTTCAGCAACATCTCTTACATCAATATAACTAATTTTGCCCTTTCCCGCGGGAATTAACAGATCATTATCTTTCTTTATTATCTCGCGATGAGCATTACTTAAGTTTTGCATGAAAAAGCTACAACGCAAAAAGGTATAATTTATCCCGCTCTCTTTGAGATATCTTTCAATTTTGAAATGGGGAATTCTTTTATTTACACCTATCATCGAGAGGAATATAATATGCTTCACTCCGTGATTAATAGCATAATCAATAGTAGGGAAAATTGAATCTTTAAACTTGATCATATGAGGAGGACGATTTAAGAACATTTTTTTAGTTCTATCCGTAAATATATCTTCATAGGTCTTAGGATCCTCAAAATTTAAACATTCAAAATTATATTCTTTTTCAAGCATTTCTCTTACGTTTTCTATATCTACAGTCGTAAAGGAGACACCACTCTCTTTAAGACGTTTGGAAATCTCAGAGCCAACATTACCAGCTGCACATGTGACCACAATTGTTTCTTCCACCTTCTTTACTTCACCTTAGTTTTCTTTTCATATTCTTTTAGATTTTCTAATATCTTAGTTAGCTTTAATTCAAAATTTTCGATCTCATCTTCTTTAAAACGGTTATAGAATATTGCATTCATTTCTGAAATTATCTGTTGATAGGGTACTATTGTTTCGTTTCCCTTCGATTCTAATTTAATTAGTATTTTTCTTCTATCTTCTTTTGAAGGAACTCGAGAAATCAAACCTGATTCTTCAAGATTATCTAATACGCTTGTTAAGGTGGATTTTGTGAGAGATAATCGATCTCCAACTTGATGTATTGGAATCAAATCTTTTTGTAGTAATAAGAGAATGATTCGAAATTGGGAAGGTGTTAGAATATTTAAGTTACTCTCTCGTATTTTTCGACTAAAAATTCGATTAGATATTCGATTTATTTTATGAATTAATAGTCCCGCTTTACCAATTTTTTTCATTTTTACAAGTTTTTTGAAAGGTTTGATCAGCTAAACCTCTTTACCTCTTGGCTTTAATCCGCATACTAATTCCCCACCAATCCTTCCCAATATTCCATTTAATCCAAGGGCTAATAAGATTGAAATTCCTTCAAAGATGACTAAAATGGTATTTTGCCCTTGGTTTGAAAATGTATGAAATAGAACCATCAAGAGAGAGACCATGAATAAACTGATGCCTAAAATTACTTTTTTCTTTAGATGGGGCGTTTGAATCTGTTGATATCGGAGTTTTCCATCTAATATCCCGGTTAGCATTGTTAATAAAACTACTGCGGGAAAAATAACTATAAAAAAGTCTAAAACCCCTCCATATCCCAGAGGAATGCCTGAAAGGTTCAAATTGAAAAAACTTAATATAAAAAGCAATAATTGGATAACGGCAAAACTTCCCGGGAAATGAGTCATCACTGGATGAATATGAACATTTAACACAGTTAATCTTTTTTCGGATACATTATATTCATACGGTTTAAATACAGATATTGGTGCCCCACAAGCAGGACATTGATTGAAATGGTCTTTGTTGGAAGAAATATACCCGCACACTCCACATATTTGATATTGTTTTGTTGAAATTTTTCCATCACATTTTTTATAATAATTCGTTAATTTATTAATTAATTCGAGATCGAACAATTCGATATAATATTAATTTATATTAGGCACTTAAAAATGTTTCCTCTTATTTTTCAAAATAGAATTATTATTCTCTTTAACTTGAAAGATAATAGATATCTATATGTTGCTTATCATTTTGCTAAAATCGGTATGATCACTTTTATTATGGAACCTCCAGCTAAATTAAGGAATTTCTGAACTTTTTTACAATTCTGTTAATTTTCTCCTTCTTCTTAAAGGTTATTTTATTTTTTTTATAATTATGGTGGAAGCAATTAAACAAACTATCCTTACAATTTTAGAATTTTAGAGAATAATATTAATTAATAAATAAATTAATATATACATTGAGAAAATTTATTTTAACACAAACATATGTCAAGAAATAATAATAATAATCAGGATGAAGAATTAAACGCTGAAGCGCTAATTACAAATTTAGAGTTATGGAGTAAAATTACAGAGCTGATGGATAGCAACTCAGTTCTTCGCATTATTTTCTTATTGTTAATGTATAAAAAGCTTAGTTTAAGAGAGCTAAGTGATATTTTGGGAAGAACTAAAGCAACTATTTCCCATCATTTAAGTAAAATTAAAGATATTAATCTTCTCACTATTACAACCGAGGACGCACGAGGCTCTATCGATGCGCATATATATTCGCTCCGTCCCGAATTTTATGATATGTTAAATTATGATTTTACTAAACTAAAACGTTTTAAGGCAGAAGAATTGAAAAAAATTTTCCGTTATAATATTTTGAAGGATAAAGGAAATTTTAAAGTGTTTAAATCACTTCTGGATCGCGCAAATCAATTTTATGAAGATTTTGAACAATTTAAGTCCGAAAAGGAAGAAGTTTCTTTTGATGAAATTAAAAAATTTTATTTTAACAATCTTATTAATTATAAAATATGGTTTCTCAGCGAGGAAGGACGAGAAAAACTGGAAAAAATTAATGAAGAATACCAGAAACAAATTGAAAATATACTCAAGGAAGATAAAGAAAAGAAAGGAAAGAAAGAAAAATCAGACAAATCTTTTTTACTTCTAAACTTCGTAATTCCCTTGAAAAATTTAATAGAATATGATCAGAAAGATAAGCAATTTCTTCAATTCTTTGAATATTTTGATTAGATTAAAGCTTTTTTAAAGAAGATTATGAATTGTATACTTTCTATTCAATACTTGGTATTCTTTAACTCTTGATTGATTTTAGTTAAAATTCAGATGAATCTCTCGGTCAAGTAATATTTGTCATCTCAAATACGTTTTATTAGATACTTTCATTTATCCTTTTGGTACATCCATAAATTCCATTAGATCCTGTTATTTTTTACTCGTTTCAAGTTCTTTCCTTTTTATCATTAATTTTCTGATTTAGCTTTGCTCACAAATTAGTATTTAGTGGCAACTCTAAGAAAACATTAACTACAGCTACCTTAATAATAATACTAATTGTTATTTCTTTGATATATTATATTGCCTTATTTCTCGATTACAGATTAATTGCCACCATAGTAGAAAAAGGTTAGAATATTTTTGTATGGACGATGTTGGCAAGTGCATTGTTTTTGATTGCGGGAGGTATTTTTCTAGCATCATTCCTATTCTTTATTATTCAAGCTCTCAGAAGTTCAGATAGAAGTATTCAATTAAAAGCAAAACTTCTCTTAATCGCAAGTATCTTACTAATAACATCAATATCTTCACCGTTTATTCTGGTTTTATTACAAGGGATAATCTTTTGGATTGTAACCTTTATTTCTATCCATACTATGAGAATCATAGGATTTTTTTTATATATCAGATTTACTCTTCCAGAGTCGGTCAAGAATCTATTTTAAAAGTAAGAATAGACCCACTCTAATTTTACCACGGATTTTTTTTTGTATATCTTTCTATTTCAAAGTGCTTTCTAAATTGAGTTCTGAAACGTAATTTTAATATCCAACCATATTGAAAAATTGGATTTGAATTATAAAAATTAGTCTAAAATATGAATAAAAAAAATTAATTTAGAGTATTTATTCATAAAAGTCATCTAAATTTGAGAACCTATATGACATAAATGTTAAGTTGTTCATTTTAAACTACAATTCGCACACCATTTTTATAAGTTATTTGCTACTTGTTTCTATTTTGTTATACTTCTATTTAAAGTTTAAATATAATGTTAAACAAATTATATATAATTAACATAATTTTAACAAATGAAAAATAAAGATACTTTTGTTGCTGCTAGGATAGGATCATTTTTGCAAGGTCCTTTAAACGAAGTAACAAAGAAGAAAGAGTTGACCATTAGCAAGATTATTCGCAATGGAATATTCCGTTATCTCTTGTTCTTTCAACGAGATGAGATGAAGGATAATCCGATGCTTGTTATTTCAAAAAATGAGCTGGCTTTTTTATTGGCAAGACTTAATGAAAAAGAATTAGAACAATTCGCAGAACTCATGTACAAAAACGGAATTATTACAAGAAAATATCATGGTCGCCTTATATATAATTTAAAATCGGAGATTGAATTAACGGCTCGTACTCAAATGAGTATATTAACGAGAATAGTCTTTTCCAAAGAAGGTCAAAGATGGTTCAGAGAATTCCACTATAATTTTCATAAAAATAGATTAACTATTGCGGGTAGACACGATCTAAATAAGAATTTCTCCATATTCTTTAAATTCTATATTGTGAAATATTTTAAAGAGTTTCAGTATGCTTTAATGAAACAAAGATTAGACGAAGAAAAAGTTATGTTAATTCTTCAAAGACATAAGTGAACTACCATCGCCTGATGGCGCGGGCTTCATGTGTTCGCGGGGTTCTTAGTTCACCAGACTGAGCATGGAGAAATTCATGCTACGATGGACAGGTCATGACAACTTCGGTTGCCGCCAAGTTCTTGCACCAGACTATTGCTCTGTCACCGAAGGTTAATAGCCCTGAAGGGTAGGGGCGGTGGCATCGGTGTAACAAGCCTTTCCATCATTGTCGAGGTGAAGCCGGATTCCTTGCCTGCTCATGGGGCATGCTATGCACTACCCGATGAGGCCCCTTTGCGTGAAAACGGGCGGAGGAGGATTTACTCGAGAGAGTATACACTTCACGCAAAACGTCTGATTCATCTCTCCTTAAAAAGGGGACTGTTCTCAGATTACATTTATAAATCAACCATATAAGTAAATTATCTAAAACACATGTGATAGTAATGTATGAGCTTCCAGATTTACGATATCAAACAGAAATTAGAAAAAAGGAGGACTTAATATCTCATTTAGAACATTTTCGATTAGAACCGAAATTTTCTGTAGGGATTTGGTATTTTTCTCCTGGTGGGGGTAGATTTCACGAGAGATATATACCCGAAAAAACAATCGAGGAAAGAATTGATAGTGCATATACTTTAGCGGAATATGGAGTAAAGGGTATTGAGGCTCATTATCCCACAGAAATAAATTGGGATAATATTGATCTCTATAAAGATTTAGAAGAAGATACTGGGATTAAAGTTATTGGCATACCATTCAGTCATTTTTATGAAAAGGAATTCGAATTTGGATCTTTATCTAATCCCTATGAATCTGTTAGAACAAAAGCGATTGAAATTGGTGTTGAATGTTTGAAATTGGTAGAAGAAATCGGAGCAAATTGTGCCATTTCGTGGCCGGGAATGGATGGATATCTTTACGAACTGGGCACTATCTTTCCATGGATGTGGTCTAATTATGACCGATCAATGGTAGAAATATTGGATGAAGTTCCAGGAATTAGAGTTGCTATTGAACCAAAACCCTATGAACCCGCATATAACAATATATTCCGAACTACCGCAGAAGGAATCCTAACCGCTCAAAGAATCCAAGCACATTTGAAAAATAAAAAGAATATAGATCTTTTAAATAAGGGGCATCAATTAGTTGGATTAAATCCTGAAATTGGTCATGTAAGAATGGGATTTGAGAATTGTGGCGCTGCCTATTCACTAGTTGGAATGTATGGTATGCTTGCACATACGCATTGGAACTCTCAACCCCTAGGAAATTATGACCAGGATTTAAATGTGGGAGTTGTGGAGCCTTCTCAAGCAACTGCTTTATTATATTCATTGAAAATGATGGGATATAAAGAATATTTTGGAATCGATATAAATCCGGAGAAAATGCCTTTTGAGAAAGCTATTGAGATCAATATTAAAGTAATAAATGCCCTCAATGAAAAAATAGAAAATCTTCCTCACAGCGAAATCGTTCACGCATATTTGGATCCTGCAAATCATCGCGGAAAATTGGAAGAAATCTTACTTGAATACATTATATCCTAAAAATATAGAGAACACTGATTAAAAAAAATAATAGAAAGGAAAGTGATGAAAAATGAAAAGACAAAAGATTGTATTAATTGGGGCAGGTTCCCTTACTTTTGGTATGGGAACTGTTGGTGGGATTATTAATAGTGATATATTAGAGGGAAGTACCATATGTCTTCATGATATTGATGAGAGCAATTTAAAGTTGGTCCACCAAGCATGTGAGGCAGCAATTACCAAAAAAAATGTAGATTTTGCAATAGAATCAACAATCGATCGCCTTAATGCGTTAAATGACGCTGATTTTATTATTAATGCTATCGAAATTGCCCCGAGATTTGATCTATTAGACTTAGATTATAAAATCCCCTTACAACATGGCTGTAAGCAAGTGACTGGCGAAAATGGCGGACCAGGAGGTCTCTTCCATTGTCTTCGCGTCATACCTCCAATTCTTGAAATTTGTGAAGATATTCAAAAAATATGTCCTAAAGCATTCGTACTCAATTATTCTAATCCCGTAACAAGAATATCTCAAGCAATTCACAGAAAATTTCCGGAATTAAGATTTATTGGGCTCTGTCATGAATTCTATCATTTCATGCCGACGCTCTCAAGAATTTTAAATACACCAGAAAAAAAATTGAATGTGAAAGGCTATGGACTTAACCATTTTGGAGTAATTACGGAATGTACATATACGGAGTCAGGAGAAAATGCCTATCCGGATATTAGAAAGCGCGGTCCAGAGGTACTTTCTAACATTAATTCATATGATGGATTTAAATTCATAGGATTTTTCTTGGAAAAATTTGGATATCTACCCTATACTACTGATAGTCATTATGGGGAATATATTCCCTGGGCATGGGAGAAAGCAGATATACCCGCTATACGACGATTTTGGAAAGGCTATGAGGATTTGATGGCCGCAAATCACGAAAAATATAAAAGATACATTTTAAAAGGGAAAGGAGCAAAATTAGTAAAACCAGAACAAGAGCCGGGAATTCCCATAATGGAAGGAATACTTACCGATTCTAATTATGAAGAACCTTCTGTAAATATTCTAAATAACGGCATTATAACCAATTTACCCCAAGATCTAATTATTGAATGCCCGGCAATTGTCAATAAAAATGGGCTTCAAGGTATTAAGCTCGGAGAATATCCAAAAGAACTGGTGGGTTATTTGCAAACGCAAGCCTCAATAATTGATTTAGTTGTGGATTGTATCTTGCAAAAGTCGAAAGATTTAGCTCTCAAAGCTATTCTCCTTGACCCCCTTATCTCAACTTATGGACAAGCAGAAAAAATCTTTAATGATCTACTTCGATTAGAAGAAGATTATATTCAAATAGAATTTCAATAACCTAAAGAATGATGTTAATATCAAATAATAATGAAATCCGGTAATTATAGTTTATTTGGGGACTCTTTTTACTTTTTATTAATTTTTCTTTTAAAACAAAATCAAAATAGAAAACAAAAAAAATATATTGAAAAAGCTCCTCACTTATATATTAATAAATTAAAAATTATACTCATAGCTAAATGTGAATCGTTATGGTCTCATTTGAATGGTATGAAATAACATTATTTATCTTTTTAGTTATATATTTAGTAGTCACGTTAGTATTAGCAGCGCTTTTCTTGAAAAAATATTTCCAAGTAAGAAAAATCGAATTTCTGTATGTTGGACTATTGGTTTTATTATTTTCGCTTTCAAATACAATTCAATGGATTTTATCCTTTTTACTGTTGCTAATTATTGGAATTCCTTTGGATCCAATAATTGTTTACGCAATTCAAGGGATATCCTCTCTTTCTTTGATTTTTGGATTCCTTTTCTTTCATAAATTAGTTTTAACAAATAGAGTGAACAAAAAAATTATAACAGCAATCTTAATAATCATAATATTAATCATTTCAATAATATATTATACGCTTTTATTCATTGATTGGAGATTAATAGGAGTACTAAACGAGAGCGGTTGGACCGCACTCACTTGGAGTCCAATAGTAAGTGCTTTATTCACCATTGCCAATATCCTTTTTTTCATCATCTTTTTGCTTTTCGTTATTCAAGCCCTTCGAAGTCCTAATAAAGAAACTCAACTAAAAGGAAAATTTCTTTTTGTTGCAAGTGTCTTGTTAAGTATATCTATAGTGTCAACATTTTTCTTGGATCTCTTTCAAGAATTAACTTATTGGATTGTAACATTTAGTTTTATTCACACTGCAAGAATTCTTGGGTTCATTTTCTTTTATATTGGATTTACACTGCCAGAATCTATAAAAATAATCTTTTTGAAGGAAAAGTAACTTATCTTTTTTTTCCTCTTTACCAATCCATAATCTAAAAGAAAAATAAAAATTATAAAGAAGAATTTCCTCATTTATATTACTAATAAAATGTGATTTGTAATGGTTTCTTTTGAATGGTATGAAATTACGTTATTCGTCTTTTTAGTGCTCTATTTAGCAGTGACTCTTATTTTAGCGATACTATTCTTCCAAAAATACCATCTCGTAAAACAAAATGAATTCTTATACATGGGATTATTAGTCTTTATCTTTTCATTATCGAATACGCTTCAGTGGATTATCTCCTTCATAGTTTTGGCGACCACGGGAATAACTCTACACCCCACCTTTTTATACGCTATTCAAGGAATATCCTCATTATCGGTAATCTTTTGGTTTTTAGGCTTTCATAAATTGGTACTTTCAAATAACCCTATGAGGTATCTCATTACTGGAATATTGATAAGTAGTTTAATAATTATTGGATTTATCTACTATACCGCATTATTTATCGATTATTCATTAATTGGAACTTTGGATCCAAAAGGTTGGACTCCTTTAACTTGGACTTTCCTAACAAGTACGCTTCTTGCGTTAGCTTATTTAGTGTTCTTTAGTACATTCCTCACATTCGTCATTAAAGCACTTAACACTCCCGATACCAAAATACAATTAAAGGGAAAGATACTGCTAATAGCAAGCATTCTTTTAGCCGTTTCAATATTAGCCACATTTATCTTAGCTTTTTTTCAGGGCATTCTATACTGGATAGTCACATTTAGTATCGTTCATGTAGCTCGAATCGTGGCTTTTATACTTTTCTATATCGGTTTTACTCTACCAAAATTTATTGAGAAAAGATTTCTAAAGGAATTATAACCATCCTTTTCCTTATTTTTTTGAAAGAATAGATGAAAGTAGTTGTACTATTATATTCAATTCTTAGGTAAAGTTAAATGAATGAAAATCACATAAATTTTATATAGTTCACTATATTTATTTTTATTAATTATTAAATGTTAGATCATTATATTAATGAAATAAATGTTTAATGATTTTTATTTAATATTTTATGAAGTAATATTATACAACAGAAAAAAAAATATATAAAAGGGTGAATGAGTATCGTATCATTTGAACTTTCTGAAATTATATTATTCATTTTTTTGGTAATATACTTAACGGAGACACTAATTTTAACGGCACTTTTCCTAAAAAAATACTTTGAAGTAAAAAAAATTGAATTTCTATATGTCGGCTTATTTTTACTGGGTTTTTCCATAGCGAGTACATTCCATTGGATCCTTGCTTTTATCCTTCTTGCACTAGTCGGAATAACGCTTGATCCCACTTTCTTATATTTTTTCCAAGGAATTTCGGCAATTACACTAATTTTCTGGATTCTAGCTTCTGATAAGTTAATCCTCGCAAATCATCCCCGCAAAAAAGTATATCTTATTCTAATGGTTGTTATTACCATTGTTACATCAGCTATCTATTATATTGTACTATTTATTGATTGGCAATTAATCGGAACCTTAGATCCAAAGGGTTGGACACCGCTCACATGGTCGATTTTGGCAAGCACAATACTTGCAATAGAATATTTGGTGTTTTTCGTGACTTATTTAATATTTATTTATAAAGCCTTGAAGACACCTAATGAACGAATTAAACTAAAAGGAAAAATTCTCTTGTTGGCAGGTATATTAATAGGAATCTCTATCTTAGTAACGTTTATTCTTGGATTTTTTGAAGGAATTATATACTGGGTTGTAACATTTAGCATTGTTCATGTCGTTCGAATTATCGCATTTTTCTTCTTTTATGTTGGGTTTACACTTCCTAAGTTCATTGAGAGAACATTTTTGAAAGAAGAATGAAGATGAAATCTTATTTTTTTCTTTTTTATTTATTCTGAATTAACTAATGAACCATTAAAACCCAATTAGTTATCTAAATAATAATCA
Source organism: Promethearchaeota archaeon (assembly GCA_008080765.1). Classification (GTDB taxonomy): domain Archaea; phylum Asgardarchaeota; class Lokiarchaeia; order Sigyniarchaeales; family SOKP01; genus TEKIR-8. The sequence goes on from SHMU01000086.1 coordinate 10,657, forward strand.
AATTAGAATATTAAAAAAGTTGTAGCAAATAACATTTCCAAAAAATTATATGAGGAGGAGCTGATAATCAAGTTCTTAGATAGAAGATACTCTGTAAGAAGATGGAAAGGGGCAAAGTGTATAAAATGTCGTCTCTTATACCCCAAGTCAACTTTTTAATAATTAAACTGGAGATTTTAGCTGTAATCATTATTATCTCTATAAAGAGAATATTCAATTAATGAAGCAAATAGGACTAAAAGCATATCATTTTTCAATTTCTCCACAAGTTATTTTCTTTTGGAGAGCGATTGATCAATGATAAAGGAGTACAATTTTACAATAATCTAATTGATGAGTTAATTGCAAATAATATAGAATCTTTGCTACTATATTTCATTGGGATCTCCCCCTTGAATTGTAAAAATATGGTGATTGGGAAACTCCGCAGACTATTGAAGATAATGTAAAAAGTGTTATATTTCTTTATGACCATTATAAAGATCGCTTGAACTACCCCTTCTTAAACGGTATGGAATCCTATTCCACCGAGAGGCGCACATTATAGAGCATACAGTTTATATTATCTCAAAAGACTCTCCATCAATGAGTTCCTACGATAGATCGAAATCTATCGTAATTCAAACCATTCCTAGTGAAAGATTGAGATTATTTTTGCTCCAATCCACTTATATCCATTATCTAATAGCACTTTAGACCATACGACACACTTGATTATTAATACTTTTGTTAAGCAATGGTTATATAATCCAATTTTAAAAGGAAAATATCCCAGATTTGCTATGAAAAATTCCAACAAAGAAATTGCATACCTTGAGATTCCTAAAGAAAACATATATCTTTTAAAACAGAACTTTATAGATTTCTTAAGAGTTAATAATTATACTTGCTACCAGGTGAGAACAAAAAATCCAGAAGAGTTAATGAATTTCTCCTTCATTATTAACAGCGAACAAATTGAAGGTCGGCAATGTAGTGAAATAAAATGGGAACTATATCCAGAATGTTTTTACGACCTTTTGAAAAGAATTGACAATGACTGCAATCATATTCCTCTTTTTATTCCTCAAAATAGAATGGCAAATAAGGATAAGGTAGTAGATGAAGATATTATTCAAGATAATAATCATGGTTCTTATCTCAAAGGATATCTCCATGCTGCTCAAAAAGTTATAAATAATGGAACAAATTTAATAATTTATATTTTGTGGTCAGTACACGATAAGTTTAAATGGCTCCATTAGTATTCAAAAAAATTTGGTATTATAAAAGTAGATTTTCAAATACAAGAGCGTATCTAAAAAAAAACGCCCTATTTTATAGGAATGTACTAAAATACAATGGTTTTTTAGTATAGAGTTTAATCCTCTCCTTTTTTAATAAACTGAAAAACTTTTTATTTTAAGAGTTATATATTATTGTATTGATGAGCATCTAACGTTTAATACAAATCAAAAGAATAATAAGCTTAAACACAATAAACTATACACAAAATCCACGAGAACTAGTTCTTTTTTCATAATAGCCTTTAACTTTTCATGGATTATTTGGGCATTAGCACCCTTTATTTCGTTGGGTAATGAAGGAATTTTTTTCTGGATTTGTCAAATTGGGGCGTTTGTACCTTCCTTCTCCGCATATTTTTTAACCTCTAAAAGAGCTTCTGATGCAAAAGATGATTTTAATAATAAAAGAATGATTGTTTTTCTATTCATTGTGGGATTAAGCTTTTTATTTGGATTATTGGCATTAAGTCTTTGGTATTGGTCAACTACCTTATCTAAATTTACCATTAATCACGAACTTGTGGTTATTCTATTGTTGTTAATCGCTTCTGTTATTGCTGGTTTATTGATTTCTGGTATAAATTCTTCTCATAATGGAGTTAAAGAATTAATTGAACCAATGAAAGGAATTAAGGGAAAAAATAAATACCTTCTTCTAGCCTTTTTTCTTGATATAGTGATTTCAGTAGCTGCTGAACTTATATTGTAATTTCTGGAGGATCCTTTACAATAGAGACCTTTATAGGAGGCTATATAACCACTGAAAATAATGTATTTTTACTCTTCTTAGAAGGCTTGCTTTTATATCCTTCCATATTTTTCTTTGGACCCCCTCTTAATGAAGAAATAGGATGGAGAGGATTGGCAACCCCCCAATTACAAAAAAATATACTCCATTGATAACGGGGTTAATAATTGGACTCATGTGGTCCACATGGCATCTGCCTCTCCATTTGCATGGGAATTATGGAGATGGATGGAGTAGCTTTCTTCTAAGATTTATATATAATGTGCTTACTGGAATTTTTTTTACATGGTTTTATAATAAATCCCATGGAAATCTCTTAGGAGCGGTTGTCCTTCATGCCTCGACAAATTGCTTTGCGAGTTGGAATTTATTTCCATCAGGCATCTTAATCTCGCTAGTTGTTACAATATTTGTCGTTTTCTATAATAAAATGTGGAAAAAACTCCCTCGTAGAAGAAAATATTAGTATCTAAGGAACCAATTAATATAGAAGAATTTTTTAATCAAATCTAATTCCTTTTTTTCCAATTAAAAATAAGCAAAGAATCTCAACCCTTCTCCCCTCTCGGAGGAATAAGGTTTCTAAAAGAGAAAAAAAGAAACACAAATTCTGAAATATTAAATTCCTCTAACAATTCTTTCTTAATTTTTCAATCCTTTACTATAGCTTTAATAAAATCAACTTCCTTTTGAGAAAAGGGAGTTCCATCTTCTCGAAAAATATCATGAAACCAGATCTCTGGTTCAGGATCTCCTTTTTTTGAAAGCCAAGAATAGATGGTTTGAGTTTTTCCCGATACTAATCCCCAATTAAACGCAGCTATCTTATGCTTTTTAAATAAAGGCAAATGAGTTTCAAATAAATTGCCACTGTTTCGCGATAGGTATTCCGTACAAAATATTGGTCTTTTAAGTTCTTGCAACTCTTTAATAAGCTCTTTTGTTTCATTAGCGTTCTTATAATGATGGAATGAGAGTATATCAGATTGAGTTAAGGCAATTTTATTAACCTCAATTATTAAGGGATCGTAAAAAGCCCCAACGGTTATTGGCTGTGAAGGATTAACCTCTCGTGCCCATGAAATAGCCGCTACAACGAGAGGGAGAGATTTTTTACCAATACCCATATTACCTGGTTCATTATAGATATCCCAACCGATAATTCTTGAATCATGAGCAAAACTATCAATTATACTTGATACATACTCTTCAAAGACGTGAAATTCTTCAAATCTTTTTAATCTTCTTTTACCGGGACTAGCAACCCATCCAGAGTTATGAATTCCCGGAATAGGATCAGGTTGTATCCCTAATTTTGGTTTTTGGTTCCACATATCATCAAAGAGTACAAAAAGAACCTTCATCTTATGATCGGCACATATATTCAGCAAACTATCTATCCGTTGTTTTAATCTTTCGGAATCATCTTCCCATAATAAATTGTGCAAAAAAACCCGTAAGGCATTAAAACCAATAGATTCTGCCCATCCAAGTTCTTCATCAATTCGATTGGGATCAAAGGTTTCTTCTTGAAACATTTCAAGTTGATTAATAGCGGTGCTTGGAATATAATTACACCCTATGAACCATGGTTGTTTTTCATACCAGTTGTTGATTCTCTGAATACTCCATTTTCTTGATTCTAAATCCTCTAAAAAGGAGTCATTTAAATAATAGTCTTTATCCTTCATAATCTAATACCCATATCTATAACTTTTTATATTTTCAAATTTAAATTGTTTATATGTAAGATAATACTGCATATTGCCGAATGTTCAAAAAGGTTTTTATTTACGGAATCGGAGTATGTGTGTTTCACGACTGAAATTAAATTTTATGAAAAAATGGTTAAATTAAGCATATGAATACTATCTGATCCTTTGACTGAGAAAATAAACATAACGACGAATCGGTATAATAAAGCAACTTAAGTTGTAAATTAAAAAAAAAATGATAATTAAATGAATTTAAATTTCAAAATAGATTGGAATAAACTGTTTTCAGAGGATAATTTTTTTTTTTGAGTAGCCCATGCCCCGTATTTATGCGAAGGAGGGTTTAATTATCCTAATGGCATTAAAAATAATTTTGCTCGTTTAGAATTAGAAGGAAAAATAGAAAAAACCGAACAAGCAGCACGCTTCTGGTCTACATATGAGGATCATATAAAACTAGCGGCAGCATTGGGTTGTAACGCATTTCGAATGGGCATTGCGTGGTCTCGCATTCAACCTACTACCTTTTTAGAACCTTACCCGCCTCCTAAATGGGACTCTGATGCAGTTGCCCATTATGCAAAAATCTTAGAGACGTTAATCACTTATAAAATGGAACCAATCCTTACTTTACATCATTTTACACATCCTATGTGGTTAGATATAGATTTATGGTTAAGTAAAAAAGGACCGCAGTTATTTATCGAATTTGCTACGAGAATAGTTGATGAATTAAATCAGAAGTTATTGAAACGTGTAAATCGTACCTTAACCTATTTTATAGTATTCAATGAGCCAAATCTATTCCCCATTCTTTTATACCTAATTGGCTCTCATCCCCACCAAAAAAAGGGTCCAAGGTCACTATTAAAAACTTATGATGCCATATTTTCTATCTATGTCAAGATATTCGATCAACTCCATGATCTCTACAAAAACCATCTATGGAAAAAGCCTTCTATCTCCTATAATTTATTTAGTACATGTATACACGAGTTAGATAAAATGAGCTTTGATTTGATGCGGTTGCACAGCAATAAGATCGATGAGTCGCAGATAGAAACTAATATCAAAGCATATAAAAGAAAATGGTATCATCGTGTTGAGAGAGCAGCAAAGCAGCGACATACTAAACGAGAATATGAGAATTATTTAAAATTGGTATCTACAACAGCTCAATTACTTCCCCCATTTAGCCTGAAAAAAACAATTCAAGCAATATATGATTCTCCTCAAGATAAGAAAGTGGAGTATTTGGCAATGGATATTTATGATCCATTTACCTCAATTGAAGCCTCCCCGCCCTAAAGGTCGGGGGTTCCCACGAGTCCACTAAGCATTAGCTGGCGGGCATATCTTAGGGCTGTTTGTCGCGGTAAATCCCTTCCACGTACGTAGAAAGGATCCCTCCTTCAAGGAGGGTTGATGCGATAAGTCATCGGATGTCAAGAACGTTACCATGATATTCACGGCGGAATTTAAGTCCCTATCCATCTGATGACCGCATTCACAAGTAATAGTACGCTCGGACAATGAACGCTTTACTCTTTTCCCGCATTTCGCACAGGTCTGTGTGGTGTATGATTC
>SHMU01000087.1 GCA_008080765.1 Promethearchaeota archaeon
GAAATTTCCACTGCAAAAGCTTTAAGAAATACCTTCTTAAAAAACTAATGGAAAGTTATTTTTGAACAAACCCTAAGATTTAATTCTTTGAGTTGTATTTAGTTAGAGAAATCTGTCAAGAGTTTTTTTGTCTCGTTCTTTTTTTCCCTTTTTTAATTCATCCTTTATAAAATCAACTATTTGTGAATCAAAATTTCGGAGAGTATATAATTCATCTCTTCTATAGACTTCAATGATAGATTCTTCCAAATTATTAAGATATAAACCAGCCCATTTCATTTTACTATTAGGTTTTCCTTGAATACTGTTTATATATTCCTCATTTAACAGTTTTTCTGCGATTATATAATTCCATTTTCGATAATCGGAAGGAATCCAACGTTTTTGTCGAATATTCATACTATATTTCTTAGAGAAGGTAAATAATTTTTTATATTGAGTAGTTACATATTCTTTCATCTGCTTGGATTGATACTGTCCTTTATACAGATTCAATAGCTGATCAGTCACCTTCCTATATTTGCTGTTTTTTAGTTTTCTAATGAAATATGCTTTCTGATCATCTCTTAATGTTAACCCAGGAGCAAATAATACAAAATTTCCCTTATAGTTTTTAGTTTGTTTAATTACATCTTCTAGATTTTCATCTGAGTCTTCCAAAAATGGAATTATTGGCATGAAATATGTTCCAATTTGAATTTCTGGAACCGATTTCTTTATTTGTCTCATTGCTTCAAGTCTTTTTTGAGGTGAAGAGGAAAATGGTTCCAACACTCCCGCTAATTTCTCATCCGTTGTAGTAATAGAAAACCCCACCGTACACCACGTATCAGTAGCTATTCGTTTTAATAGATCAATATCTCTTACGATCAAATCTGATTTAGTGGCAATATTTACGGGGAATTTATATTTTGCTAATACTTTCAGCACTTCACGAGTATTTTCAATTTTTTTTTCTATTGGCTGATATGCATCACACACTCCACCGGGTCCAATAACATCAAGTAATAATGACCTCGAATTTTTTATGGTTAATTCGAGCTTTTTGGCAATATTTTGTTTTATAATTACATCCTCTTCGAAATTCTCTAAATAATATCGATTACTGCGAGCATCGCAATATATGCATGCATGTGTACATCCTGCATAGGGATTAAGTGTATAACGACACCAAAAGTAGCTATCTGGAAACTTTAATTTGTTTAGAGCAGTCTTATATTCCTTATACACATAATTTACCATTAGTAATTAAAGTAAATATAGCGGCTATTTAAATCCTCATATATTATAAAAAAACTCTCCGCCATCTCATAAATAAAACAATTATATAGGATTGAGAATAATAATATAATAACAAAAATGAGATGCATTTCCAATAATTAGTCAGTACTTTAGGTTGCATTTCCAATATTTTAGACACTATTATTTGAAATTATTCTCTTAAATAGGAGGTCTGTTCATATTGAATTGTAAAAATTGCAATAAAAAGATAGAGGATGAAGAGGCTAAATTCTGTATTTATTGCGGCACCCCCCTTAAGGATGTCTCTCGTGATCTTCAATTCTTCGAGACACTATATGGTGGTCTAAATGAGGATCTCGATCCCACTCTTAAATTGAAGCTAAAAGAGATTTTATTGAATGAAGATTATGATTTGTCTTGGAAAATGAATTATCTTCTCATCACCTTTCGGATCGCACAATTAATTAAAGAAGAGGGAAAAAAAATAAAATGTATTAATATAGAATCTCTATTGGATTCAAGTAAACAATATGATATTTATATGAAGACTGTCGAGAATTTAAAATCTAAAAGTGAATATATTGTCTGCACCAGACTTCCCGGAGAGGAAAGAATTTTTTGGCCAAATCAAGATGCGCAATTTTATTTTAAAGATGCAGACCAAGCATTTCATACTACAGGAAACCCGCAAGCAATCCAAAAAGTTAAAAATTTTATGGGTAAAAAAGTAAATACTACAGTTCCAGATTTAGAATTTTGGAAGGATAAAAATTATATCTATGAATTTGATGATTTTACTTATATTAACCATGAACAACGTCTGGCAGGTATTCCTCAATTAGGGCCCGAAGAAGTACTTAAAAAATATGGTCATATGCAAACAAAACCGTTTACAAATAAAGAATGGTGGTATATCATAAAATTTTTTTTAATTGCCTCTTCATTTGAAAATTTGGAAGCGGGGCTCCCCGCATTTTTAGGAGGCGTTCCTAATATTATGAAGATAAAATGTGAATGCAATAATTTATTAGATATTGAATCAATTATAAAAGGATTTTTTAAAATACAAGATTACGATCACGAGCACCAATATTATTTATATCTCAGTAAAAAATGCTCCCAATGTGGAAAATCAATATGTGTGTATAGACCTAGGGGTCCTTTATTTATTCCCTTGATTCCTTACTTATCTTTTTTGCCTTTAGAGACAAAATATGATATAACAGATCCTGAAATGCTCGCAGCATGGACACAAATTTTTAAGCAAGCAGTAATGGTTAATAAAGAAAAGTTCCAAAAACTCTATAGTGAAGAAATTATTAAATTCGGTACCTATGTTCTAAAGAAGCAAGGTAAAAATGTTTTGTAGATATATTTCTTCTCTTTCTTCTTTTCTAATATGTGAATTGCCCCGTAGTTTTATATTTAATTTATCCGAGCATATCTCTTTCAATGCGTTAGAAAGTGTAAATTCATAGTTGAGAGGTTTCTTGACAAATCCGGACATCATTTAAATAGTTGTCTCATCTCAATATTGTGTTCTTTTTAAGTTCTCCTGTAAATAGGATATTTCATGTATTCAATTGGAATGGGCGAAACGTTCTTGGGTGTCTGCGTGAAAACTCTCAGGAGGTGGCATGCTAAGGGATTGATTACCTGCCATAGAACCTTGGGAGGGCATCGCCGCTTTCCTCTCAATGAATTATTCAGAATTCTGGAAGAGCGACAAGATAAGCAAGAAAAAGAGCACGTGATAATGAATGACTCGTGCGCGATATATGACAGGGTTTTCAGCCACAAGCAAACCAAGCGGGGCGATTTAGAAAGGCAAGTAGAAAAGTTAAGTGCTCATGCAACAACACAAGGAACAATGATTTATAAGATCTATAAAGACGTTGGTTCAGGGCTGAACATGAACAGGAAAGGGCTGTGGACGATGATACGTGATACCAAGAAAGGATTATGTTCTATCATTTTCATCAATTTTAAGGACAGGTTGACCCGTTTTGGATTTAAATACTTGGAGGCGTACTTGTCAGAACTTAACGTGTCAATCGTCTGCGTGAATGAATTGGATGACAAGAGACCGGAAAGTGAACTGGTAGAAGACTTGGTGACCATCGTGCATTCATTTTCTGGGAAATTATATCTGATGAGACGTGCGAGAATCTTGGAGACGAAAAATCGAAGGTCCCTCAAGCTTTAAAAGCGTGAGTTCATTTGCAGTGTCATTAACTATAATTTCATGTAGTTAAATCCCTCGTGTCATGTCGTCCACCATCCTCACCCGCACGTTTTCACTCCTTCCAGATCCTTCAGATTCCTTGTCGTATAAAGGTTTTTATAAGGAAATCACGGATCTTCTGGTAAAAACACGGGCGTTAAAGAATGAATACGTGCAACGGATGATCTCCGACTTTTCTACCGCGTCCATTGAGTTCTATTCTTCCACGTCAATGGCACGTTTTTGGCAAGCGGTCTACGATCGCCTTCATTTTAGCAAGGTGACATCCCCACAATTTCGGGTATTTGAACTGAAAGAGCGTGCAAAGCAATGTGCGTTCTATGATGCCTACATTTCCGTTCGGGAATGGATCAAGAGGGTGGAAACGCTCAAAACGATAATTCCAACGCTTTGCGAAGAATTTGAAAAGAATGAAACGCTATTCGAATCATTCTTGAGTGGCACGCGCTTGAGCGCCTCTCAACTCAAGCCATTCAGAACGGCTACTGCAGTGGATTGCTTTGGAGAACGGCAGCAGCTCAGTAATTTTTTCTTGAATAATTTCATCTTCCAAGTGCGAAACGTATTTCATGCCGAACATGATTTCACGTGGTCCGAAATGATCTTAAATAAGGGTGCAATTTCACCTTTTCAAGCGCTTGTTGAACATGAAATTGGTTCATTAAAAGCAAGCGATGCGTTCATTGAACGCGTGTTAGGAGGATTTACGAGAACGAAAAAAAAGAAAATCGTGCCCGTGCTCCTGGAAAACCTGCTGGAAGACTTTATTGACGGGCATGTTCGAAAAATCCAATGGATCACGACGAAGAAGGCAGGACACGTAATTTCAATGCGACGGCAGCATGAAAAGGAGAATGAGAAAAAAAGACCGAGAAAGAGCAAGCTTGAGAAAAATGAACACGATTCTAAAAGTGCAATGGATGTGATCACTTCTTTTTTTGAAGGAATGACGTTTAAGACCTTAAATGAATTCAAGCACGAGAGGAAATCACGCCTTAATGCTTTTAAGGTTTCATTACTAGCCGAGCTCGAGCACCTTGACCTGAACAAGATGATTATTGATTCGTTTCTGTTGGAACTCTCTAAATTTCGGGATGCTAACAACCAATACGTCCTCAAGCGACTGTTCAAGCCCAGTTTTCCGAGAATTAAAATAACTGACCTTTCACGTGAATCGTTCATGGACTACATGGCACGGCGTTTTCACTAAATATCCGAGAGCTGTTGAAAGAGCACGTTCTCACCCCTGACTTCATGAAATTAATAATAATCCAATTAAACCCATTACAAGAGCACGTGCCAGACTTGGTAAAAGTTCCGCAACACCGACTCTTTCCATCTCCATCATGAATCGGGACGTGTATTGTGAAGCCTTTCATTTGGACCTCGATGATCCTAAAACCATATATCATTCGATTCAGTTAGGGCTCGTGTCTCGCGAGGTTAGATCCATGAGAGTCAAGGATGAGAGGCAACGGATAACCTCGATGAAAACCCGTGCATTTGAACCTCTCCTTCCTCGGATCACCCTAAAAGATCGCAAGCTACTGCTTCACCTCCCTTTCCAACAAAAAATAGAAAAAAAGGAGCATTCGAAACCATCCTCCTCCAAGGACGCTAATGACGCGAAGGTGGGAATGGGAATAGATTTGGGATTGAAGCACATTGCGACCATTAGCATCCGGGATGAAGAAAATGATATTGAAATGGCTCGATATTTTCTAAGTCCAAAAGAGCTCTTGGACATGGTATTTGATGAGACCACGGGCAAGTTCCGATATCAGGACCGCCTACGAGATGATGAGAACGTGCGGCATCATTCCAACATCAAGTCCACGCTCATCCGCTTGCGGCAACAGATTTCGGACATTCAGCGAAGGAAAAACGAATATGAGCAGCGCTGCCTGGAGCGAACCATCAAGAATTACAAGGAGCGAGTAAAATGGAACGTGATTTGCCGGCAACTGTCTCAATGCTGGGCGAGCGTATACCGCATCAACCTCCAATTGGTAAATCATCTTAGCAATTGCATCATGAAGATTGCGCGGTTCTGGAACGTTTCTACCATCAAGGTCGAGGACTTGCGGTTCAGCATGCGCTCCAGAAAACAAGCTGCGGGGTTATTCCTAGCCTTCTGGCAAGTACATTGGTTCCATTCCCAAGCACAGCAAGCGATCAAGCTCCAGAGCACGCTTCACGATATCAGGGTTACTAAAGTACCGGCTCGAAATACGTCGAAGCGGTGCTCCTGTTGTGGCAAGCTTGGCAATCGCTCCGGCAAGCAGTGTACCTGTCCTCATTGTGGTCTGAGCTTGGATGCGGATCTCAATGCAGCTCGCAACATCGTGAACTATAAAAAACCCAAACACGCGTCGTCAGGCGCGTCACATTGAGTTCTTCTATAGGGAGATGTCTCGGCCGTCAGTTACAGGCCAAAAAGAGGATGTCCACAGATGTCCAGATTTTATGTAACTGTTGAGTATTTTTTATCTAATTTTTCAAGAAATTGATTGATCTCCTGTCTTTTTTTTCCTTCAAGTCCATCAAAATAATATCTTCCCATTTCATTCTCAAGATTATAAAATTCATTAAGCAAGCGCATAGACATCCTATTTATCGCATTTTTCGTAAGAATTAATAATTCTGCTGGTCTTTTAGAAAGATCATTGGCAAAACTTTCGACTGCACTTTCCAAATCCTCTGCCGGATCTATAATTCTACTGATTGCACCCCAAGAATTAAATTCTTCAAGTACAACTCTCCGACCAGTTAAAAGCATATCCATTACTCTTGTATGTCCTAAGATCTTAACTGCTCCAACAGTGGGTCCCGTTGCTGGGAAGATTCCTGGACCGATTATCAATTCAGGTAATTGAAAAAACAAATCCTTCTTATTGGCTACGATTCTAAAATCTGAAGCTAATGCAATGATTGTTCCTGTTCCGACAGCAGAACCCTGAATCTGTGTGATAACAGGTTTTTTTAGTAGATGTATTTTTTTAGAGATTCTTGCCCCATCGTTAAGAAGTGTCTTTATATTTTCTGTTTTACCTGGTTCAAAAATAGCCAAGTCCCACCCAGCACTAAATACATCATTTCCTGAGCTTTTGATCACTAAACATCGAATTCGAGGATTGTTTTCCACTTCATCAAGATATTCAAGAAATTTATGAATCATTGGCAATTCTATTGCATTTTTCTTATTAGGATTATTAATTGTAATATAGGCTATTTTTCTCTTCTTTTCAAACATTAATTTTTCATCTTTAAGACTCATATCTTTTTCACTTTTCTTTTAATTATGGCATTTATTTTTACTTTTTTAACAAACAAATTTATAATTTTTAAAGTCTCAATAAATTCCTTCTCTATGCTAGAAAAGAAAATAATGCCTATTTTTTATAACTTATTTTTTACTACTTATTTCTTATTTTTTGAGCTCTAATTCTTTCACTTTTATATTTCCTTTTTCAAATCATAAAAAAAAGCTCTAAGAGGGGAAGAACAATTGGAAAATACATGATGTAAATCGTTAAATTTTAATTCTTAAATATATTTTACTCTCTATAGATCTCTTTCTCTGCGCTCGTGGTATAGTGGGCAGAATTTCGGCCTTCCAAGCCGGGGACCCGGGATTATGTTCTCTTTCGGAGCATAACGGGAATTCAAATCCCGGCGGGCGCATCTTTTTTTCTCCTTTAATCCCTTTTATAATATAATTTAATTTGAATTGCAAGCACCTGAAGAAGCTGGATTCTTCTTTTAACTACTACAGCGTCAAGTGGAATCTTGCAGAATCTTCACGAGCATGTCTTCCCGTAGTTCCTACAGGAGGGACGAAAATGGGTATCATTCATCAAAACACAAAAGGGAGTTTTAGATAATAACCTCTGAGAGGGATTCGATGGAGTGATGGATGTACAATTCAAAAAACTCCTAAAGGAGCGTGCGTTCTTTTGCATTTAAGGATAAAGGAGATATATTTTAGATAGGGCATGACTCCTTTAAAATAGTCCTTTAAATGATATTATGAGTAATCTCATAATAGGTAATTGAGCGACTCACCACATTCCATGCATTTAGGGAATATTTTGAGATGGAAATAACATTATCGGTAAGCCCATAGATATATTCCTGGAAAGAAGACTTCTGAAATCCTCCAATAATTAGAATATAATTTTCTAAAGAATTGTGTTCATATAGTTCCTTATAAGATGCGATTAATTTCCCTTTTTTAGAAAGAATAAGAACATTCGAACGATTGTTATCCGCCAGTTCTGTTATAATTTCGTTTAATTTTTTTTCTATAGGAGCAATTAAGTAATCATTTTCAAATTTAATACCATTATCAATGAGCATTTTTGCCATTAATCCCTTAAATCGGTTAAAATTTTTAGCGATTCGAATTTTTGGATTAAATGCAAATATTTTATTATTGACAGTATGCATAAAGATTTGCAATTTTCCTTCTTGATTAAGAGGTGAGCCAAGCGCATTCAATAAACAGAGATGTGTAATATCGGGGCGCCCTCGTTTTGAGCGATTATTCAATTTCTTCATGGCAGAATGATGGAGTGCATTATCTAATAATTGAGAATGATAATTTTTCATGGATAAATTCCTTTTAACTGCGGAGTGAGAACGTATGTTCTTTGGAATTAATTCAATTCCACACTCAATTAAAAATATGATAAGATTCATATAAAAGATTCAAATATTTTAGCTTTTATTTTGATTAATTCCAGTTTTTTTTTATTAAATATAAATCATCTTTATTGCATTTATATGCTACCCATTTATAGGTATATGTGGCTATAGCGTTATTTTTCAGCCACGTCACTTATTATTCATCCAAGATTCTTTTAAGTGGGATTTTGCTTTGATAAAAAACCGTGTGGTAAAATTACATTCCAAACAAGTTACAGAGATATGGGAACCCTTACCCTTCCTTGATTGAAGCCGTATGCGACAATTAATTCCTGGATACAAAAATCGTTTACATTTATGGCAGATCCGCTGTTTCCAGCGAGAAGGGATCTTAAATTTGACTCTCTGAGCATATTTCATTGCTAATTCCACATATCTTTGGGAAAACTTCTTACATTCGGGAAAAACAGAATGGGCAAGTTCAAATAAATAAATAGCTCTACTTTTAGCAATTTTTGTGGCAACTTTTTTATAATTTGGCATGTTTTAATGTCAAAAATTAGAATTATGAAAGCATCTTGCTTAACTTATTTTATTTTAATATTTTTTTTTGAAAGAATAAGCATTCTTCCCCTGAGATCTAGCAGATTGGCATTACTCTTTTCCGCAATTAAAGTTGCGAGTTCCTTTATAGTATTTCCATGGAGTGCGGTTTTAAGTAGTTTTATTTTGATTATTTTATGTTGTTTTAATAAAGTTTGGATATGGTCAAAAAATCCCTTATTATTATCAACTCCTTTTTTTCCTAATATACAATGTGGTTTATTCAGTAGCACATCGCGGAATAAAGATTTGTAATCCATTAGTAAAACCTTCAAATTAGCTTTAAATTAGCAAAATTTATAATTTTAAAAAAATTATACTCACATATAATAATTAATATTTATAATTATAGTAGTTCTTAATGAAATAAAAATATAAAAACTAAATTCGTTAACACTATGTCTATATATCTTGTTCAACCGAATAAATTTATCCCCGCAGTAGCCGAGAAATTAAAGGAATTTCCTTCCATTAAACCTCCCGAAGGCAGTAAATATTGGAAAACCGCACGATTTAAGGAATTAGCACCGTTAGATTCTGAAAACTTTTGGTATATTCGATGTGCCTCTTTACTCAGAAAGTTACGGAAATTTGGACCGATTGGAGTAAATCGATTATGTAAGCATTATGGCGGGAGGGAACGTAAAAAAAAGGGAAAAAATAAAAGTGCAAAAGCCTCCGGAAAAATTATTCGCGTTGCCCTGCAGCAGCTAGAAGATGCAAATTTAGTATATCACGTCGAAAGAGAAGGAAGAAGATGCACACCGGAAGGAATAAGCCTTCTTGAACGAACGGCCTATGAAATTATAAGAAATAAGAAATAATTTTATCTTAATAAATAAAAAAAACGATTCTGGTGATATAAATAATGAGTGATGAAGAGAGATTGGAAGAAATTCGCCAAAAAAAACTAGAACAATTAAAAGCCCAAGCAGCTCAGCAAGAAATTGCAGAAAAACAAAAAGAAGCCTTTGATGCCCAGAAATATCAGATTATGAGGAAGATTCTCTCACAAAAAGGACGACAGAGATTAGAAAATATCCGAATGGTAAAACCACAATTTGCAGAACAAATTGAACTTCAATTAATCCAATTATATCGTTCAGGACGTTTTAATACTCCGATGACAGACCAGCAATTTAAAAAAATACTTGAAAAAATATCAAAATCGAATAAGAAAAAAGATTTCAAGATTAAGAAATTCTGATAAAATACTTAATATATATAATAAATGATTAAAATGGCGAGAAATAAGAGTTATTCTTCAAAATTAAGAAGAGGAAAGAACGCGAAACAAAATAAGTCAGTACCTAATTGGGTTATGATTAAGACTCAAAGAAAAGTAAGTACTAATCCATATCGATATCGACATTGGAGAAATCAAAAATTAAAGAGAGATTAGAACCTACAATAATATAAAGGTGTAAGATATGGCTAAAAAAAGAAAGGAAATAAGTCTAGACGATCTTGAAGAGGAATTAGCCGAGCAAGGGGAGGATCTTGATGAGATCGAAGAGGAAGAGGAGGAAGAGATTGAGGAAATCGAAGAGTTTGATTTAGAGGAGATTTCCACCGAAGAAGAAATTGGCGAAGTTTTCGAAGAAGAGTTCGAAGAACCTGAAATCTCGGAAGAAGTTGGAATTCCGGAAGAAGAAATCATTGACGAAAGAATCTATATTGTCCCACTAAAAAAGGCACGGAAAGGACCTCGTACAAAGTGGGCAAAAAAAGCAGTTCGCTATTTGAGAGAATTTATTGAACAACATTTTAAACCTGAATATTTAGTAATTTCACAAGAAGTAAATGAAAAGATATGGGCTCATGGAATTCAAAAACCACCACGAAAGCTTCGAGTTTTAGCAAGAAAAAACGTGGATGGGCTCGTCTATTTGAATTTGGCAGAATAATTCTATTTTATTAAAAAAAAGGATTTTAAAAAAGAAATATTACTTTAATGAGAGGTTTTTTACTTTTTTTAATTTTTTTTAACATACTAACATTAATGCATCAAACTAATGGCTATTCTTAGAACGGAATTGTTTGGTAGGGATTTAATAGGGGTTTATTTAGAAGCTAATAATTCATTTATACTATATCCCCCAACATTATCGAAATCAGATCTCCAAAAAGTTACGCAATTATTTGAGATCAATATTTACCCTTTTACAGTAAATAATTCAAAACTCGTGGGAATTTACTCAGCAAGTAATAAATATGGAATAATCTTACCCCACATTATACGAGAAGATGAAATGTTAAAATTGCATAAAAATATAAAAGAGTTAGGTGACTCCATAGAAATCAAAACCTTAAAATCCCTTGATAATGCTTTTGGAAATTTGATCCTCTGTAATGATAAAGGTGCTATTATTAGTTCACTTTTGGTTGATTATAGAACAGAAATTGAAGATGCTCTCAATGTGGAGACTGTGGTGTTCGATTTTGCGGGAATTCATCTTCCTGGCTCGATAGGCATTGCGAATAATCATGGCTGTCTTGTCCATCCTCTTACTGAATTAGATGAGATAGAATTTATTTCTTCAATTCTAAAAGTAGAAACGGATGTAAGCACAATTAATAGGGGAACTCCTTATTTAAGTGCGGGAGCTGTGGTAAATGATAACAATGGGATCTTTGGATTAAGAAGTACAGGTCCCGAGATGATGCGTTTGACAAATGTACTTCGCCTCTAACAAAACGAAATATTTAGACCTAAGAGCAAACCAATGCACGCTCCTTTAAGTGCAGGTTGTTCAATTAGTTATTAATCCTCTCTTTTTAAGATTAGACTATTATATAGTAGTTAAACTCATTATACTCTTTTTTTTAGCTTATCATATAAGAAAAAATAATAGACTATAAAGGCAAAGTTAATAATTTATCTACCATTTTTTAATCCACAGATTTGAAACTATACTAACAATTAAATAGGTAAGAACTGATGTCAGAATCAGAAATTAAGATTTATCGAATCACTGGTCGGTATCAAAAAAATCGAAAGGAATATTTATTTCGAAAAGAAAAAAGAGCTTTAAAAAGAGAAGATGCCGTTGAAAAAGTATTATCTCAAATTACCTCTATTGGACTCCTCCGACGCCAAATTACAATAGATAATGTGGAGGAAATTACTCCAGAACAAGCTGAGGATTATTTAATTAAAGAGTTATCTGAAAAATAGAAATATCTATACTTAATTAGTAAATGAGACGATTTTTATGGAAAATAATCAAAATGCCCCCTCTCAAGCTCTTGCGTATGAATTTCAAGCATTAAGGGAGCGGAAGGCTATGTATGAACAGAATTTGGATTTAATATATGCCTCTTTGAATAATTTAAATAATACGAAAGAAACAGTTCAAAATTTAAAAGATGTTGAGGAAGAAGATGAGATCTTAATTCCAGTTGGTGGAATTGTAAATCTCAAAGCTAAAATTAAAGATCCTCAAAAAATATTGTTGTCTGTTTCGGACGTGGTTATTGAAAAAAATATTGACACTTCATTAGAGTTTATTGATAAACTCATCGATCAACACCGAGAACAAATCAAATTTCTAAATGAACAACTTCAACAAATTGAAGGACGATTACAGGGAATTTCGCAAATCTTTAGACAAGGAACCATCCCACAATCATAAATTTACTTTACCTTTTCTTATTTTATGTATATCCTATATATTTTAAAATTAATTATCAACTAGTTATATTTGGAAATTTATGTTAGAAAAACTCAAGAATGCACTTTCAGGATTTATTAACAAAACCCTCACCGAAGAGAAAATTGAGGAAAATATTGAGGACTTAAAATTAATCTTGCTACGTAATGATGTTGCAATGGATACTGCAGATGAAATTAGCCATAGTATTATTGAAAAATTGAAAGGAGAACAAATTGGACGATTATCATCGACCAAATCGTTTTTAGAAGACACTTTAGAAGAAGTTATAACAAATATCCTAACACCAGAACAGGAATTAAACTTATTGCAAGAAATTGAGAAAAAGAAACAAGCCGAGCAATTGCCGTATGTAATGGTGTTTTTGGGTGTAAATGGTACGGGAAAGACGACAACTATGGCAAAAATTGCACAATATGTAAAGGATCATGGATATTCCGTAGTAGCAGCAGCATCCGATACATTCCGAGCGGGAGCGATAGAACAATTATCTTACCATATGGATAATGTAAATGTAAGAATTATTAAAGGACAATATAAATCCGATCCCGCAAGTGTTGCCTATGATGCTATTGACCACGCAAGAGCGAAAAATATAGATATAGTATTAATTGATACAGCGGGTCGACAAGTATCTGATAAGAATTTAATGAGAGAAATTGAAAAAATTTGTAGAATTGCTCAACCGGATTTAAAGCTGTTTATAGGAGATTCATTGGCAGGAAATGATGCTCTTTTTCAAGCTAAAGAATTCAATAAATATGTAGGAATTGATGCTTCTATCCTGACTAAATTGGATGCCGATGCGAAAGGTGGTGCTGCTCTTTCCATTGCTCATGAAACAAAAAAACCCATTATTTTTGTAGGTGTTGGACAAAAATATCATGATTTAGAAAAATTTGATTCAGAATTGTTTATTTCCAGCGTGTTGACTGAATAAAATATTTTCTCTTAACACATTTATAGTAATTAGCCATTTTAAATCAAGGAATTTAGAAAAATTTTCTTGAAAGTGATATTGAACTTTAATTACAAAAATCTATTTTTTAGCGAACATCAAATAATTGATAAAGAATTTGAAGTTCAGCCAAACACTCAATTTCCTTTTCCAATACATTTAAATAATAAAATATGATTATAATATATTACCAAAATTATAAAATAAAGGATGATAAAAACTATGGTAATGATTAATCCAAACGAATTTGCCTACTATGATCCAAAAGTTTTTGAACCTGTTATGAAACATTTTGTCCCAGTTGACATCGATGTGACTTTAAAATTGCAAGTGCCTGCTAATGAAAAAATTTTGTGTAGTATTATTGCAGATGCCAGTTTTGTAATAGTAACTGTTCAAGGTAATAAAAGAGTGACCACAACTTATACATGGGCTACTCTTCTACTAATTACAAAAAGCGGGGTTGCTTTCACAGATCATAACAAAGTCCGTAAATTTTATTATTGGAATAAACTTTCTCTTAAATTTCATAGAGGATGGGTTTCTTTTGGAGGTAATACTCTTAGACCTTCTACTAAAAATTTTATAAACACCGAAAATCCTAAAGAAGTTTTGACTAATTTTAGTAATTTCTGCAAATTCGTTTTTAAAAGTTATAAAGTTTTTCTTAGTAATATGAGAAAATCTGTGAAGGATGCTAATGTTTTAAGACAAGAACTTAATAATAAAACCTTTGACTCTTTTCTTAGCGATCTAATCTCATTGTTTTTGGCTGGATACCAAAGTATTGCTATTGACGTAGCTAAAAATACATATCAATTTATTACTGACGAGTCTAAAAATGTTAAGCTTTTTTCTACTTTAGCTTATTTTTTTAGAAAAACGCGAAATTTTAAAGCTACTGTTGAATGTTATGATCAGATATTACAGCTCGATCCAGCTAATAATACCATTCAAAGAGAACGGGAAAATACTCTATATGCCCATTCTTATTATCAGATAAATTCTAAATCACGCACAAAGGCAAAGAAAACTCATAATAAAGCCCTTAAAAATATTATAAAAGCAAGAGAATTTGAAAAAAAAGACAAATCAGCTAAAGCACAAAAGAAATATGATAAATCATTGGATTATCTTTCCCAAGTTATCGAGTTGGATCCCTACAATATTGAAGCTTGGGAGGATTATAAAAATTTTCTAGTGTTTCTTGGAAAATTGGATGAGGCTAATTTGAGAGAGCAAGAAAAAAGGAACTATACAGCCCCTGAGGGATATAATTTTTTCGGTTTTGTCCCAAATTCATTTAAGCAAGACGATTACGAAAAAGATCTGAAGAAGTATCAAAAATTAAGATATTACTTTAAATTAGCTCTTAATCTAGTCTAAGAATAATTTATCTAGAATAAGGAAAAAAATTCTAAAATAATTCTCATTTTTTTATTTTCTTCTTTTTTATCATGACCCCTCAAGAACACTCCACCTTTCAAGGTGAAGATGAATTGAGGTCTATTTTTTTTGGAACAAAAAAAATCAGAAAATCGGATTTTTTTGAGTTAATTGAGTTAATTGAGTTAATTGAGTTAATTGAGTTAACTTTTTAAAAAATTGTAGTTTAAATAAATTGTGTCAAAACGTTACCCTAAATATGAGAAATATGGTCGAGAAAAGAAGAAAAAGAAAACTTTTTATGAGAAAGTAGTGGATCTTTTTCGGGGAATGAAGAGGGTTATAAAAACAGCAAATAAACCTGGTCGCGAAGATTATCTTACTGTTTTTAAAATAGTGGTTATAGGAATGTTAATTCTTGGCGGAATTTCGTATGTTATTCAGTTAATCTTATCAGTCGTTCCAATTGGTACCACCTAATTTGTTAAAAGATTTGAAGTAAGAAATCTAATTATTTTCTTTCTATAATTAATCTTTTTATGGGATGATTAATACTACTTAATTTAATACTAATTTGTTTGTGTAGTGATTATCTTGAAGGTTTATGTTAATTTAAAGGAAGGAATACATTTTATTGCCTCAGCTAGGCATTTTACTAATATTCACATTGATGAGCCAGAAAGTTTCCACGGTCAGAATAAAGGACCTTCCGCCGTTGAATATTTTTTAATTGGAATTGGTGGATGTACAGGCTCTACGTTTTCATACTGTTTAAGCAAAAATTCAATAGAAATTAATAACCTACAAATTATCGTGGATGGTAAATTAACCCATAAAGGAAAAAAAATGAATTTACGGTTAATAAAAATTGAAATCGAAATTAATTGTACTGTGAAAAATGATCCTGACGATATGATAGAATTATGTTTAACTCAATTCAGAGAACATTGTGTCATAACAGAAAGTATTAGTGCTGGCATACCTCTCATGTATAACTTTAATATTAAAAAGTCAATTACCCCGCCTTGAAAGGCGGGGCTTGTGGCTCAAATCCCCATCAATTCTCCTAAAAGCTTCTGGTTCATCATCGTCCACATCTAAGGGGCTAATTGACACATAGCCCGTGTCCTTCGGATATACCGAGGGACAACTGCCCGATCTCTGATAT
>SHMU01000088.1 GCA_008080765.1 Promethearchaeota archaeon
TCTTGTCACTTAATACTATCTAACGGCACTTCCTCCCCGCCCTAAAGGACGGGGCTTCCGTGCCGATCCTTTGTGAAGATTCTCTTACTATAATTGGCAAATCATCTTTTTCTGCTCTAATTGATATTATTGAAAAGCAAAGAAAGAAGAATAATATTACACCGATTATTATTGTTTTTTTTCTCATAATTCCTATGATTTTAAATTTGTTTAAAAATGTTAGATATGAAATTTATGAAATCTTAAATATTTTTTGCATCGAATTTTAATTTAATTTAAGGAAGATTGTCAAAAGCACTCTATTAGGAGGAGTAGATAAAAAAAGGAATCTCTATTTGATTCATCAGTTTTTAGAGCAAAATTTTTATAATTAAAAATGAATACTGAAAACTCTTTTTTCCCAAAAATTTGAAGTATAATATAATTATTAATCAAAAAAAACATTGGGAAATATTGTTCTGGTGTTTTTCTCAATTTGTGCTTGTAATTCTTCCTTATCAATATTCTTTAATTGTGAGACCACATCTAATACTTCCTTTATCATAGCGGGCACGCCTACTCGTCCCGAATATTTGACGGGACCGTCGCTTTCTAATAGAAGGAGGTCCTTATCAACGCGCTCTACAACTTTTTTGACAGCGGGAGAATATTGAATTGCGGGAGTAATAGAGAAAAAGTACCCTCTCTCTATTCCCTGGTCTAAATATACAGCAGGTCCGGAATACCAATGAATATTTACATGGGGAATATCAAAGGAAGGGAGTAGGTCAAATACTTCTTTTTCAGCTCCTTTGGTATGTAGATTTACAGGTAATTGCAACTCGTGGGCTAACGAGAGCATTGCTTCAAAAACTTTTGTTTGGAGAGGATAGAGACTATTATCCTTTATGAAATGATGATCTAAGCCGATTTCTCCTATTGCACATATATCATCTTTTTTCGCTCTAATATAGGTTAATATGTTCTCTAAATTTTGTTCTAATTTCTCGTTCATCTTTATTTCTTCGGGATGGATTCCCAATGCCGGATAAATCATGTCATAGTGCTCAGAAATCTCCATGACGCGTTGCAAACTGATCTGGCTCATGGATACGGCAATAATTTTTTCAATTCCATTTCTTTGCGCTTCTTGTAATACTTCTTCAATATTTAGATATAAGTTCAAATGACAATGTACATCAATTAGCATAGGTCTTACTCCATTTTATCATATTAGTATTTCAACATTGTATGAGTGAAATAATTATATACTTATGAGTCTTTTTTACTTCTTTTAAAATTGGTCTTAAACTAATGAGTGGGAGAGAGCTCAATAAAATTTGTTGACCTTTTCCCTTAGCTTTGTCATCTTCATTACTAACTTAAACTTATCATTTTCTGAATACTCACTCGATTCTAAAACCTCTTTTAGATAATTTAACTGTTCCAGAAAGAAATTCTTTAAATCTTCTTTCGTAACAACTCCAAGAAATTTGGGTATAGGAGGGATCTTATCAAGTTTTTTCTCTCTTAGCTGGGAAATTGCTTTTGCCAATTTAGCTTGCATCCCTTTCAAACCGTCTGTTTCTAATTCCTCAAGACAGTCAAAAGATTGCCTTAATCCATCAATAAACGATTCTAAATCTTTTATATCAATTGGATCGGTCATCGCACAGATTTGAGTTTTTATTATTGATAATTTTTTCAGAGTGATAGAATTGATTTTTTATTAAAAATATATGTAATTCTTATTTATATTTTTCATTTTCAGAATTAATAGTTTTAGGATAATTAAATATAATGATCTTGGGTGAATCCTATAATTACTCACTCACTTTTCAATTTACTTTGAATTTCTGTGAATATTTCGGGAATGTTTGCAACTGAGTCAATGATAAAATCAGGCTCAAAAGGTTTAAACTGTTCTTCTGAAAATATACCTGTTAAGACTGCAATAGTTATAGCATCAGCATTTTTCCCCATTAATATATCATAGTGTATATCTCCAACCATTACTGTTCTATGTAGCGGGACATCCATTAATTCTGCTGCTTTTTTCATACTTTCCGGGTCAGGTTTCATATTTTTCACATCAGAACGCGTAATAATTCTCCCTTGCAATTTGCTAAAGAATTCCGGAAATTTCATTAAACGATCCTCAACTTCTTTTTGGGAAGAGGTGGTAGCTATAGAATAGGGGATTGATTTGTCATCCAAGAAGGTGAAGGTCTCTTTTACTCCTTCATAGAGTTTAACTCTTTTTACTTCCCTTTTAAATATTTTTGATGCTATATAGAGAGCTCTTAAGCGCTGGAATATATTTAACCCCAGCAATTTGAAGATCTCCCACATTACTTTTATTCCCAGATTCTTGCGGTTCTCTTGTTGCATAATCTCGTAGGTAAGCTCGTCAATCTCCTTCTTAATACTTTGATTCATATCCAGATTAAAGACCTCAAAAATTCGCTGCTCAATAGAACGACCTATTTCCGTTGAATTAATAAGCGTACCATCAAGATCAAAAACAAACCCCATTATATCTGCCATATTAGGTAGAATAATTATGCAAATAATAAAAGAATTTCTATGGATTGTTTATATTGAATAAGTTAGGAAAACTCTATAGTAGGAATTGGAATATTAACATACATATTAGTTTCAGAAGTTAATTCATGCAATAAAAACAATTCAAAATGGTCTAAAAGAAAAAAAGATATATTTATTTATCTTTTGAAATAATTATATTTACATCTTAGAAATTCTTTTAACTTAATTCATAAACACAGGTTTTAGTAGATTAAAAATGAAACACAAAAAAGTTAATTTTATAGTATTTTTTATAGGGGCTCTTAGTCTCATAGGATTAATTGGTGTTGTGAGCATTCAAGATAATTCACCTGTCGTAAATTATGGACTATTAAACAATAACTTTACCGCTACTCCCGAAGTCAGCGTAGAATTTGAACAAGATTTAAGTATTTCCAAGTATAATGTGTCTTTTATTGGAGAAGGGAACTATAATGAATCAGGGAGATGTGTTGCATCTGCTGGAGACGTAAACGGAGATGGATACGATGATATTCTAATTGGAGCACAAAATTATAGTGCTGGCAAGGGGAAGGTCTATCTAATTTTTGGTAGAAATAATGCAAATTGGTCAGTAGATATGAATCTTGCAAATGCAAATGCTTCCTTTCTTGGTGAATTTGATGGAGACCAAGCTGGAGTATCTTTAGCAAGCGCTGGAGATGTCAACAATGATAATTACGATGATTTTTTAATTGGAGCACCGTCTTATAATAGATCGAAGGGAAAAACGTATCTCTTTTTTGGAAGATCTTCTGGATGGTCATTAGATATGAATATTTCAAGCGCAAATGCTTCTTTTATTGGAGAAGATCAATTTGATAGGTCAGGAAGATCAATTGCTGGGGCTGGTGATATTAATAATGATAGTTATGATGATATCATAATTGGAGCAAATACACCCTCTGGTGTTGGTGAAATTTATTTACTTTTTGGAAATGAATCTCAACATTTTTCAGTCAATATGAGCCTTTCTGATGCAAATGCTTCGTTTATCGGAGAAGAAAATCAAGATCAGGCGGGTGCTTCGGTTGCAGGTGCAGGTGATATTAATAATGATGGTTTTTCAGATATAATTATTGGAGCACCATATTATGATGGTTCTTCCACTAATATTGGAAAAACATATATTTTTTTCGGAAATGACTCTGAATCAGACTGGACTATTGATATGAGTCTTTCAAATGCAAATGCCTCCTTTTTAGGGGAAAGTGAAGAAGACTACTTGGGATTCTCGGTTGCAGGTGCAGGTGATGTGAATAATGATAATTATGATGATATAATAATGAGTGCATATGGTTATGACGCAAGTGCGGGAAATGAAGGAAAGATATATTTAATTTTTGGGAATAACTCTGAGTCTGATTGGGAGAAAAACATGAATATTGGTATCTCGGATGCGTCATTCGTAGGAGAATATCAAGTTGATGAGGTAGGGATTATAATCTCAACTGCAGGAGACGTGAATAATGATGGTTATGCTGATTTTTTAATTGGCAGCGAAAGTTATGAAAATGGGGATTTAACGGGAAAAGCGTATTTGATATTCGGAAATGAGTCTAACCATTTTACAAATAATTTTAACCTTTCAAATGCAGATGCCTCTTATATAGGGGAAAATTTTGATGACAGATCTGGATTCTCGGTTGCGGGCGGAGGTGATGTAAATAATGATGGTTGCGATGATTTTCTAATTGGAGCCTTTCAAAATGATGATGGTGGTACCAATGCAGGTAAATCATATCTTTTATTTGGAAATATTGCACCACAATTCGTTCTTAGGCCAGTAGATATCTCATTTGTGAATGGAACAACGGGACATAATATCGCTTGGAGGATAAGTGATAATGAAACAAATAATCCTAGTTATACTATTTACAATGGGACTACTCCTATAACAAATCATATAGGTCAGACATGGATTTCTGGTGATGATATTACATTAAATGTCGACAATTTCACAGTCGGAGAATATACCGTAAAAATAGTCGTTTGGGACGGAATGGGTGGTACAAATGAAGATGAAGTCAATATAACTGTTACAGCTCCTAGCTCACCGCCTCCCTCAAATTTAATAATCGGATTGCCGGAGGAACCTGTTGAAATACCTGGTTTTTCAAGCTGCGTACTACTGCTAATAACGCTATTTTCGATTATATCAACATTGTTCATATTAAGACGAAAGGGAAAACTTTTAAATTTAGTCTAAACCAAACCACTCTTTTTTTTTATTTCTGTTTTCTTTTTTCTGTTTTCATTAAAAAAATTAAGGATTTTCAAATAATTCTTTGTATAGTACCTTTATAAAGATCTTAAGCACTTTATTCCTCATGTCCTTATTCTTAATGCGAATTCGCTCTGAGAACTCGACTTGCAATGATTTACTGTTTTTAATTTCAGCAGCACCATATTTTTGAGTGATATACCCTCCTTTTAACACATATTCTTCTCTTCTGGAGCGTGCGGGTGCGATAGGAATCTCAAGTTTAAGGAGGTTCTTAATTAGTCTTCCGCGAATGTTTTTATTCCAGTCTTTTTTTCGAATGGGATAATCAAAAAGAGATCTTAAATTATTAGTTCCTAGAATGATATCCACATCTCTGAAACCCTTTGGACGTTTATAAGACTCAAATCCGTGGATATCAAGTAAAAGAGCAGTTCCATAAATCTTTATAGACTCTACAACGTACTCTTGCAATTTATTGTGATAAAGATGATAAAGTTTACAACCCAAGATTGCTTCAGGATGGTATGCTTCTTTTGCTGGTCTATTAAGATCAATTCGACTTCGATGGATCTTGGAAATTATATAATAAATATGTTCAGTAATACCTTGTTTTTTATGGATTTTTTGTTCTAGATTAGTGATAAGATCTTTTCCTAATTCTATAGTTCCTTTATCAATACCCGTTACTCCATTTTCTCGACGGGGAATATCTTCAAGCTTAACTGTGCCACCATGGGGGATTGAAACTATGAGAGGAAGAGTTCCTTTTTGAAAAAGGATATATTTTTCCAAATCTGTCATAAATAGAGAAGAAAAGAAAAAAGTATTAAAATTAAAATAGGGTAAAAAACCGTAGAATGAGAAATATTCCGATCCATAAAACCAAGCCAAGTAAACCTAATACATAATATGGCCATATCTTTTTCTGATATTTGAATAGCAAATGGGCAAATATCCACATTCCAGCACCACCTATGGCAACAAAAATAATATCAGAAATAATATTCGGAATACTGTCCGCTCTTAGTTCAAATTTCAGGCCTAAATCGAAAAATAAGGTGTTTTCAATGATTTCCCATGCAATTCCTGCTATAACCGTAATTACCCAAACTGCCCATAAGGGCAATATAATTTGTGAAGTGCCTTCCTCCTTACCCATTGGAATCGTATATAACAAGGAAAATAACAAGAAAATGCCTATACCCATGCAAATATGTCCCACAGAATAAAAATCCAAAAAACTTAGCCCAACATCCGCTGGTCCTTCCGCATATAACCAATTTATCAACATTTTTCTAGAAAAATAACTATAACTCTTTTTATCTTATAATTTTATTACCTTTTTGTTTTATATATTTGATGATTATTAATTTTTTTAGAGATTTAAAAATGATTTTTAGACCAGTTATTTGTTATTGGAGTAAATATTATTCATTATTATTTTTCGTTTAATTTACCCTCCTCTATTTACCTATCCCTATGCTTAATAATGATAAACATAATCTTTTTAATTTGTTCTGGGCATGACTATTTTGAACAACTAATATAATAAAATGCAAAATACAATTAGAAGTTAAATAGAGGCAATTACTCTTTGAAACGTGTGGCATTAATACTTTATTATCCTAAAGAAACTATTTTCAGCATGAACGCGGTCGCTGGAGCCTTAGAGACCGACAAGACAATAAAAAATACGGATATTTTCTTTATCAGAAAGATAGACGTTCTTCTCAAACAGATTGAATCATCGTTCCATTCTTATGATATTGTGGTACTTGGCTTTTCTATTTTTACCACACAATTCCTGGAAATCTCAAAATTAATTAAAAAAATACGAAAACGATTTGGTAACCAAGTGATGATTATTGCTGGTGGCCCCCATCCTTCGGGAATGCCCGAACAGACGCTGAGATACGGGATTGATGTGGTTTTCATCGGTGAAAGCGAAAACAGCATTATAGATTTCATTACAAATCTACAGACTAATCAAGACTATCGTAGAACAAAAGGAATAGCTTTTTTAGATGATAATAAGCAATTTTTATATAATAAAAAAGAGTATGTTATCGATCTAAACCAATTTCCACCGTTTCCGCAAATAAATGCACGATTCGGCTCCATTGAAATCTCTCGGGGATGTCCGTATAAATGTTATTTCTGCCAAACCTCTTTCATGCTAGGTACTATTCCTCGATATCGAAGTGTTGAGACCATATGCAAGTATATTACAATTATGAAAGAAGAGAATTTAACAGACATTAGATTTATTGCTCCAAATGCGTTTTCTTATGGTTCGTCTGATGGAAAAGGCATCAACTTGACAAAATTGGAGGAATTACTCTTTAATGTAAGAAAGATAATCGGTGACACAGGTAGAATATTTTTTGGAAGCTTTCCTTCTGAAGTAAGACCCGAACATGTGAAGAAAGAAACCTTAAACCTCATTAAAACTTACGCAGATAATGATAATATCATTATTGGCGCCCAGTCGGGAAGTCAAAATATACTTGACGCATGCAATAGAGGCCATACTGTCACCCATATTTATCGTGCAGTAGATGAGACCGTAAAAGCGGGACTCCATCCTAATGTAGATTTCTTATTTGGATTACCTTATGAGAACGAGCAAGATGTTGAGCAAACAATAGAAGTTATGAAAGATTTGATATCCAAAGGAGCACGAATACATGCTCATACTTTTATACCTTTACCACAAACACCATTTTCAAAACTAAAAGGAACTAAAATAACTAAAAAAGCCCAGATATTCTTGAGGGAATACAACTTTCGAGGGCATGTTTACGGAAATTTTAGAAAGCAGCAGAAACTGGTTACAAAAACACGAAATTTAATAACACATAAAACACGGGACAAATGGGTATTCGAAGAGTAATTATTCTGCGATGGAAACTTCGTTTCCTTTTATTTCTAAAAAGCCCTCTTTTTCAAGTTGTTTGAGTGTTTTTTTGATTTGAATGGGGGCAAAATCTAATATGTTCAGTAATTCGTTTCTCTGAAGGGTGTTTTGTTTGAGAAGGATATCTAAAATTTTACCGCGCAATTGTCTTGTAGATCCCTTGAATTTCGATTGTTTTCGGTAATGTTTAGATCTTTTATTCAATTCGGGATGAGTTTTTTTGAGCATTACACCATAATCCATCAGTGCATAATACCATTTTCGGGGGTTTTCAATATCTGCTGTTTTTTTTAATAGAATCATGATTTCTTTATCATCTATATCGTCTCTTCCTGGAAAGAAATAATATATATAGACTCTTCTAATATTTGTTTCAATAAAATAAGTAGGTTTATTAAAGGCAAATGTGACAATTGAGGATGCAGTATTATGCCCTATTTGCGGTAATTTTTTCAAATCTTCTACAGATTGGGGTACTTTTCCTTGAAATTCATGTATAATTTTTTCTGCAATTGTTTTTAAGGCTTTTGCTCTCCGATTATACCCAAGTCCTTTCCACACTTTTAAAATCTCATCAAGAGGCGCTTCAGCTAAAGTCTTAAAATCGGGGAATTTTTCGATAAACTCCAAAAACTTTTCGGAAACTCTACTTGCTTGCGTTTGCTGAAGCATTATTTCGGACACAACCACATAATAGGGTTGAATTTTCTCTCGAAACGGAAATAAACGACCTGAATTTTTGAAAAAATCGCAAATGATTTTTTGAAAGATTTTAATAATCTCTTGAGTAAGACCTTCTTTTTTAAACACTCTATGAAATTCTGAGATTAAAATTGCTCACACCACTGCTTTTTTACTATAAAATAGCATATGATTTGAAATGAAATTGATTATTATATTTTAAAACTTAGAATTAAGCGTTAAGAAAGATTATTTCATTTGAGCATTATTCATTGGTAGAGTCAAAAAGGAAAAAAAGGAAAAGTGAAAAACCTAAAAATCTAAAAATCTAGGAATTTTTAGGAATGAAGGAAATTTAAGATATACCTTCTTCCTTACTTATGATGGTACTTACTCAACTAGGAATGAAGGATGGAAGGAAATTTAGGAATGAAGGAATGAATTCATGAATTCAGGAATGAAGGAAATTTAAGATATACCTTCTTCCTTACTTATGATGGTACTTACTCAACTATTTCTATTTCAGGTTTAGATATTTTTCTTTAAATTTTTCCATTCGGTTTCGGTTAGCACCCCAATCAAAACCTCCTATTCTTGATTGAGAGCGAAAGTGAAGTATCTTACTGGCATCATCAAAATAGAATTCCACATCATCTTTAAACCTAAAAAGGAACGATGTAAATTGCACTCGTAGATAATTATCTGATTCCTCTAAAATCTTTGTACGGCTCATAGAATTAATAACAGTTTTTACTTTGTTTTTTACTTCTTCAAGTGATTGCTCATACTTAATAGGTTCAATATAATGGAGCTCATCATCCTTAGGAGCCTGTGTTGATACACAAACCTGTTTTTCTGGACATGGATAAAATTTTCCTTCTTTTATCCCAACCTTTCGCGGTTCTTTTGGAATACAAATCAACTCGTTTCATTTAATACTATTAAATAAGTGATTAATTAGTAAAAATATAATATTTAAGATTATAAAAAATAAATAATCCTTAAATCGTAATATAAGTTAATATAGCTCTCATTCCCCTCATAAGTGTAGTATTTTCAAGAAAAAAGGTTGCTTTGAAAAATACTTAAAATATCAATTTTAGACTTCAAATCTTCTTTTAAAAACCTCCTACTCTTAATCATATTTTATTTATTAAAACAAGATTTAAATAGAATTTACCAAAAAAAGATCGTAAGGTAATTATACAAATTTTATAATGGTGGTCTGTAATTAAGGATAAATTTGAGATGGTCGGTGAAAAAATTCAAGAATTTTCGCTGCCAAATTCACAAGGAAAAACGGTCAATATAAGAGATCTACAAGGAAAAAATGTCGTTGTAATCTTATTTAGAGATATTAAATGACCTTATTGCCGATGGCACGCTGCTCACTTACGCAAGGAATATGAAAAGTTCCAACATGTAAACACCGAGCTCTATCCCATATTAGTAGATAATGAAAAGAACGCAGTGAAGATGGAAAATAAATATGCCAGAAATGTATACCCCATCTTTTATGATGAACCCGGTGAAGTTTCTGAAATGCTAAAACAAGAATCAAAAGTCTTTAAGAAAAACAGAATGCCCGCATTATTGATCCTTGACTCCAAAAATGTGATTCAATATGCCTATTATGGAGATTCAATGAAGGATATTCCTGAAAATGATGATCTGTTTGAAATCATTCAAAAATTAGACAATTAAGCGATTTGGAAGGGATAAAATACTCAAATGCTAGATTTTGTCCTAAAAAGTTAGCCATACTTACCAAATCATAACTTTTTCTTTTTTATTATGAACTCCAAACCAAGTTATATCTCCCTTTAGTAATAAAAACACAATTCTGCCTA
Organism: Promethearchaeota archaeon; assembly: GCA_008080765.1. Classification (GTDB taxonomy): domain Archaea; phylum Asgardarchaeota; class Lokiarchaeia; order Sigyniarchaeales; family SOKP01; genus TEKIR-8. The sequence goes on from SHMU01000088.1 coordinate 10,241, forward strand.
ATTATCCCCTTCTTTATTATATAAAATTAACCTTATAATACATATCTCTTATTTCTACTAAAAGAATTAAAAAATGTAGAATAATTTCAGTCTTTTACTCATTCTCTTTAAATATATTGCTAAAAATAAATAAATAATTTTTTTATGATTTCTTACTAAAAGAAAGAATAAAATTTATTATCTTATGTTTAAATATTATTTAATAGAAACTAAAGTAATCTAATTTAATAAAAACTAGAACAATACAAACGTGAACCAAATGAATGCAAAATTAAGTATAGTGTCGATATTGACTCTATCCTTTCTGTTTGGACTGGTCTATGCCATTATATTTGCGATCTTTATATGGTTCTTACCCTTTAACTGGGTAACGTTGGTCATTATGTTGGGTTTTACTCTAGGAACCATTTTAATGCAATATGCTATATCACCTTATATTATTCAGTGGGTCTATAGAATAGAATGGATTCCTTATGAACAATACAAGATGAGATATCCCCACTTAGCCGACACATTAGATAAAGTGGTGAGTATCAATAATATTAAGATGCCCAAAATGGGTGTAATCCACGATATGAATCCCAACGCTTTTACATTCGGACATACTAAAAATAGCGCACGGATAATTCTCACCGACGGAATTTTAGAATTCTTAGATGAGAGAGAACAACAAGCGGTATTAGCTCATGAACTGGGACATGTTGTCCATCAAGATTTTATATTAATGACCTTGGTATTTGCCATCCCCATGGTCTTTTTAACCATCGCTCGATGGGCATATTATGCAAGTATTTTTTCAAGGGGCAGCAGAAGCAGAGACAATGAAGCATACTGGAGACTCGCCCTCATTGCTATCGCAATTTTATCATTCATCTTTTATTATATCGGATATCTTATCTCTCTATTTGTAAGCAGAGTTCGAGAATATTACGCCGATGAACATGCAGGTGAAGTGTTAGAAAATCCAAATGCCCTCTCAACGGGATTGGTAAAAATTGCCTATGGATTATTGTCTGATCAAGGAGTCACCATTAAAGAGAGAAATAAGTCAAAAGTACGGGGAACAAGAGGACTGGGAATATTTGATCCAAGTACTGCAAGTATGTTAGCTGTTGAAACGATGAATGCTCGAGGAATGTATTCTAGAGAAACTATTGAAGGTGCCGCCGCATGGGACATTTATAATCCGTGGGCACGATTTTATCAGCTCAGAAGCTCTCATCCTTTACCAGCACGAAGAATCCAGCGTTTAAATGAACAATGTGAGCAATATGATATTCAACCCGAAATTGACTTCTCTAATGCCAAACAAATCAAGGAGGAGCAAGCAGGTAAATCAATGATAGGTGAATTTCTCACTGATCTGTTCTTCAAATATTTACCTCTGATTGTCTTTTTAGGGATTGGCATCTTTACAATCGTATGGCTCTTCAATACACTTGAATTTTACAGCTTGCCCATTATCTCAGACATTAACGACAGTCAGCTTTTATTCCTTTGGGCAATTTCATTCTTTTTGATGGCAATTGGATATATAATAAAAATCCAATTTACCTATCGCAGTGGCTTTTCGCCAAAAACAGTTCTCAATTTGATCTCGAATGTAAAGGTCTCTCCCGTACGATGCATTCCGGCAATTATCGAAGGGCAAATCATCGGAAAAGGCGCTCCGGGATATTATCTGAGTGATGATTTATATTTTATGGATGAAACGGGATTGCTCTACATTGATTATCGCTTCGGACTGAGTATTGCCGATTTCTTATGGGCTATTCGAAGAGCAGATGCAATGGTTGGACAAAGAGTGCGAATAAAAGGCTGGTTTCGAAGAGGACCCATCCCCTACTTACAAGTACGAGCCATCGAAACAGAATCCGGACGAGTGTTTAAAAATTATCGAAAGCAATTGAGCTACATCTGGGTGGCTCTTTTGGCTATCATTGGAATTATCTTGCTTCTTGCATGGATATTCCTCTAAGTTAAATTACAATTTTCTTTTTATTTGCTTTTTTTCTTTATTTTTTATTCTTCTAACTCTATTAATTCATTAAAAAATGACTCCATCATTTTTAAGAAAATTATGTTGAAAGAAATATTCCTATCTTTTCTACATCTTTAAAATATTATAATTCCCATGGATTAGAAAAAGAAATAAAAAAATTAGTTGATTGATAAGTTAATCTTTAAACTTTTTGATGGCAACTATTACTAACGATAATAGTAGTACTGCAATACCAGCTCCAATACCAATGAAAATGAGTGGTCCATAATCAGGTTCAGGGGGTGCTGGAGGAAAGTAAAGTAAAAGAATTGCAGGATAATAACTTGCTTCTAATACGGTTGCTTTAAGACTATAATCGTAATTGCAATTTCCCGCACCAAGACCTGAGCCGGATAAAGCAGGATTTGAAAATTCACTACTATTGCTCCCACTCGCATCTTTCATCCATTGACCCACATTGAAATTTAGTCGTAAATAATCAATGTTATTAAAATATCCACTTCCCCATGTAGGATCGCAAGCAATCCATCCGATTTCGGGAACAAAATATTCTACCCATGCATGCCCCAAAATATATTGTGGATTTACATTTCCCCAAGAAAAAGAAAGTTGCTGTCCTACTAAAGGGTAAAATGGTAATGTATTTGAGAGAACAAGACCAGTAACTTTCCTCGCGGGAATATCTTGAATCCGTAATAAGGTGACCATTAGATCCGTGTATTCAGAACAATCTCCTTCTCTGTTATCATACGCCCAAGATGCTCCTCTCTCCTGAGACGGCATACTCCCATTATATGCAATATTCGTTGTCACCCAATTGAATATTGCTTTTGCCTTTTCAATAGGATTCGTAATTCCTGAAGTCAAATTGTTTGAAAGAGAGAATAAATCCGGATCGCTTGTATTATAATATTGAACAGAATTATTACAATATAGATTAAATATTTCATCCGAATAATCATATGCTCCAATATCTGCTGAATCCACATTTTGATAAGAAATAGCATTTAGAGTCACCTTATATTCTTGGCTAAAATGCACGGAGCCAGCAGGACCAAGAGTTACATTAAACCAATTATAAGTATTATTAAATCTATCTACGTAGTATTCATCAATTACATCAGAATTATCAACATTACTATAAAGAAGCTCACTTTCCTGATAAGGGGGACAAAACCTGGTCACATTTGATGAAGGTGTTCGGTTGTTAAGATAAGGCATTTTAAAATAATAGAGTGCTGAACCAGAAGTTTGCGTCACTGTATAGTTAATTTCAATTTTGTATGTAACACTCTGGGTAATTTGGTAATTTGACACATTATAAGCCGCGGCATCAATCCTGGGTGTTTCTTTAAGAAACAATTGATTTCTACTCTCTAAGCTTTGGATACCCATGAGTGATGGTATGATTAAACTTACTACAATAAGGACCAAGATCGCTCGAAGTTTTTTATGTTTCATATTATTACTCCAAATTGTGTTAATAGTTAGGTTAAAAAAATTATAATATAAATGTTTATTTCTTAAGATCGACTTTCAGAGTTATTTTAAAAATTCAAATTAATGTTGAGTAGAGTTTTTCTTTTTATCATTATTCAAAAATAACATGACAAAAATAAAAAGGAAATAGGAAACTATGTGTAAATTAAGGAAACTAAAGAAGGATGCGGGCTTTTCGTTTCATCTCGCTAAGCCTCTGCTTGTAGTCTGGACATTCCTTATAGTTAGGAAATCTACAAATGACTTCAGATTGCGGCATCATACAGCTTTCATCGAAAGGACAATAGAGAAGATGAAATTTGGCTCCCGGCCTTCCATCAGAACTCATGATAATTGGATTTTTTTTATGTGATATTAACCTAAAAGAGGTATTTATCACTATAAAAGCAAAGGAGTTCTCACATAAAGTGATTTATTCAAATTGGATACAAAAAGAATATACCATGTTTTGGCTTATTTTTCATATACATATAAATATGGTCATTGGTTATTCTAATTACGAAATATGAATTCTCATGTCAAAAAATTATTTCGATAAACCATTATTATCCTTTTAAGACTTACCATCTAAAAATGAACTATTATTTAAACGCTTCGCCACAAATTTATCTTGAAATATCGAAAAGCCCTTAAAAAAAGACTAAAAAAATAATAAAAAAGTGTTAAAAAAAAAAAGTATGTCATATGTTTTAAACTTTATCGCATACTTTTATGCTATGCTTCTTTGGTGAACTTTTACATCTCGTCTAAGATGTCTTCAAAGCCTTCCATTGCTAACTCAATTATTTCTTGGAAAGCCATAGCATCTTGAAGATTACCCTCTACGGTAATATCCCCTGCCATATAAGCGCTAGTTGCATCTACTTCACCGAAGAGCATTCCGAGACCAACTTCCTTTGTAGCGGAAAAAGTAAAGGATGGGTTATCTACATCACCCTCACCAAATTCTAAGTTTCCTTCGCTGGCTTTTACCCAATACTTCTTGTCGGCGTCTGTAAGAATCATTTGGACTGCTATATCCATGTCCTCAAGCTCTTCTTTAAGGTCTTCCATCTCATCAGAGATTTGCTTGAATAATTCGAAGCATTTTAATGCTACATCTGGCTCAGCAGCAGCTGCACCAGCATCGAACTTCTCTTGAAGCTCCTTAACTAAAGCCTCGTCTACCATTTGTAAATTTCAACCTTTTTTGTTTGTTATGTTTTACAATTAATTTTTTATCAATAATTTATATGATAAATAATTGTATGAATTATAATCTCTTCTTGAATAAAAACTTTTAATAATTTGAATCCTAATTAATGGGTTCTAGTGAGGGTGATTTGTGTCCATCAAAAAGTGTTAATGCGACAAAAAGGGGATAATAGGATTTAAATGATACCTGATAATAGCAGTACTGATTGAAGCCTCCCCGCCCTAAAGGACGGGGATTCCCGCGAGTCCACTAAGCATTAGCTGGCGGGCATATCTTAGGGCTGTTTGTCGCGGTAAACCCCTTCCACGTGCGCAGAAAGGATTCCTCCTTCAAGGAGGGTTGATGCGATAAGTCATCGGATGTCAAGAACTTTACCATGATATTCACGGCGGAATTTAAGTCCCTATCCATCTGATGACCGCATTCGCAAGTAATAGTACGCTCGGACAATGAACGCTTTACTCTTTTCCCGCATTTCGCACAGGTCTGTGTGGTGTATGATTCATCAATTCTTATTACTCTTTTGCCTATTTTTTGTGCTTTATAGGTTAAGAATTGGACAAATCTTCCCAATGAGCCCGTGTTTTGCATTGAATGATTAAGAGTCTTGTTCGATTTGTTTTGTCGGGGCGATTTGGTGGTTTTTTTCTTCCGTGCCATCGTTTTCACAGTGAGCTCTCCCACAATAATCGTGTTCGCTTTCGTGTTTTCCACTATTTGTTTACTGAC
>SHMU01000089.1 GCA_008080765.1 Promethearchaeota archaeon
TGTGAAAACGATGGCACGGAAGAAAAAAACCACCAAATCGCCCCGACAAAACAAATCGAACAAGACTCTTAATCATTCAATGCAAAACACGGGCTCGTTGGGAAGATTTGTCCAATTCTTAACCTATAAAGCACAAAAAATAGGCAAAAGAGTAATAAGAATTGATGAATCATACACCACACAGACCTGTGCGAAATGCGGGAAAAGAGTAAAGCGTTCATTGTCCGAGCGTACTATTACTTGCGAATGCGGTCATAAGATGGATAGGGACTTAAATTCCGCCGTGAATATCATGGTAACGTTCTTGACATCCGATGACTTATCGCATCAACCCTCCTTGAAGGAGGAATCCTTTCTACGCACGTGGAAGGGGTTTACCGCGACAGACAGCCCTAAGATATGCCCGCCAGCTAATGCTTAGTGGACTCGTGGGAATCCCCGTCCTTTAGGGCGGGGAGGCTTCAATTTGATATACCAAAGTAGAATATTATATTATTTTATAATTACCTTTCAATTATCAGATAGGATATTCTAATGCATAGTGTTATACTTAATAATATGGAATGGAACATACATTTAGGATCTTTGTAAAGAACAATAAGGATGATTTTTATGATAAACGCAAAGATCACAGTAAGAGATGCTCCAATTTGCACCCTTCTGGATTCTTTTATGGTATAAAGTTTTACTCCATATACTGTGAGAGCAACACCAAAAAAGGTATTATAGGTTATCATCATGTAATTGGGACCATCCGAAATAACACCAATATAGGCAAGGATATTAAATAGAAATGTCAATCCTAAGCCTCTAATCATAATTATACTTAAATAATCCAACTTTTGCATCGTATTCATGTGTTCATATTGTATTTTTGCCGAATAAAACACGATAAAGCAAAAAAAATCCATTATAATTAGTAGTATTATGATACTAGTGATGAATAATTTGCCAAACACTACACCCCACGTGATTAAAATAATATAAGTACTAGCATTCAAAAAGGAAATAGTAGCGGAAGAGATTATCGCAGTGCTTTTCAGAATTAATGATGCATCGGAGAGTTTGAGCAACATATAAGAACGATGTAGGACTAAACCTGCAAATATCCATGCAGTCACTGAGAGTTCAATTGCTTGAACTAATTCTAAGGTAAAAGCGATAAACCCTATAATAATATGAATAATACCTGTTATTAAAAATACTATTGATGAAATCTTAAGATGCTTACTCCATTTTATCTTATCTTTTTTATCAGAAGATCGCTTTGAAGAATCTATTTCGATTAGATTTTCTGGGGTATTCTTCACGATTTCTGTTTTTTCATCTTCTAAATTCATATCTATCCCCTTTATTTCCTTTTAATTCATTGAAAAATAATGATATAATTATTATAAATATGTATTACATAAAGATACAAGTTTATTTTTCTTCAAATTGAAATTTCATACAATCCTTCCCTAAGACAATTTCTCCATCAAATTTTTCATCTACTCCTTTTAAATAGAGTTTTTCAGCTTTTTCAGTGGAAAGGGGTGGAGTAATATGAACAAAAACCAATTTTTTTACATGTGCTTCTTGCGCCAGTTCTGCTGCCGTGAGGGGGTTCATATGATAATTTTGGATATCAGTCAAAATTTTTGCATATCTCTCAAGATTAAGTTTTTGTGCTCCTGAAATAATATTATTAAGCATAATATAGGATATTGCTTCACTGAACAATATATCCGCATTCTTGCAGTGAGTGATGAGATCCGTCGTTTTAATTGTATCTCCAGTAATTGCTATGACGTTTCCCTTGTACTCTATTCGATATCCTAGCGCGGGTTTTATAGGAGGATGTTCTACTTCGAATGCAAATACCTTAAGCCCATTTCGATTGAAGCACAGAATTCTTTCTGTAGTAGTTTCAAATGAAATTGTATGGCTAATCATTTTTGCATTTTCTTGGGACATTATATCACTTCCATGATGGGCAATTCTATAGCCTGTATCGAGCTTATACGCCATTTCAAAACCTTTGACAACTCGTTCTACCCCCTTCGGACCATACACATCTAAGGGATGATCTCTTCCATTTACCCAAGAAAGCATATTTGCTTCCCCAAGATCACCAATATGATCTGAATGAAAATGCGTAAGAAAGATGGCGCTTAAATTTTCAGCGGGAAGTCTCATTACATCCACATTTCTGTAACTTCCCGGTCCAACATCAAATAGGAGAAATTGTTTTCCTGCAATTAAACCGATGCTAGAGGCGACTCGTTTATCATTATTCATGGGACCTCCTGAACCTAATAAAAAAATATGAAGCTTACCGTCCCTTAGGAGTTTTTTTTGACTAATCATTTTAACCTAATTATTCTCGCTTTTCTTATTGTTTGCATTTATTAATTTTGTTTTATCAAAATAATATTTTTTATCCTTAAAAATTATTCTTTTTTATCTAAATTTGAGAAGAATTCCTTTTCGGTGGGAGGATAATAGGTGACTTCCTCTCCGTTCTTGGTAATTTGTCTGACAAATTCTCTTCCTTCTTCATCAAGATACAATTTTCCGGAATTCTTTAATAACTCAAGCAATTCAATGCGTTTTTTATGGTCAGCTACGCAGATAAAGCTACAATTTCCGCAGCGGGGATTGGTGTCCTTGAGGGGGCGTAGGCCTGTATTTTCATGTGCCGCAACCTTCGCAAATGACTTCACAATTCTTTTATTGAATTTTCTAAGCTCCGATGGGGTGTTTTTATCTATTAATATCTTCTTCATTATTTGTTTTCTTATAAACGGTTTTGCTTTCCATTCTTGGTTGGGATATTGTTTAATGCATATATGATTTGCGGTCCAAGTACTCCAGGAATTATCTTCAGAAACCCCTACCAAGCCCGCACATCCGATTCCACATTTAGAATAGGTGCCTCTTTTTGCATAGATTTCTTTGTATCCACCAATGATTACTTCTTGAATATCTTCTTCTTTATCTTTATCGAAATATCCCGTAGTGCACGCTTGAAAGCATACTTTACATTTATTACAATAGTTCTCTTCCGCCATAGGATCGGGTTTCAGAGGTGCGGTCGTCAATACTCCGGCGAGGTATAAGGATCCCCCATATTCTTTCGTGACTAGATTACCTGACCATCCCAAATGCCCTAAGCCTGCTGCTACTGCGCCATATCGGAGGGAAAAATCAGGATATGCCAGATCGGCTTCGAGAAAACTAAAGGAGCCTTCCTCTTTTCGATATTTCCCATTAGGGATGACGGCAAATGCTTTATACTCCGTATTATCTTCTATAAATTGCTTAATACGCTGTGCAGTGGTCCATGCAGAAGTATAGGCAAAATATTGGAATTGTTTAATACTCATTCGTTCTTTTTTAGCAAAATAATTTTCTAAGGCGTTTATGGGATTAGGATATACCCAGATAATACAACTTTTCGCTTCCGGCAGACAATAACCCATATTTGCGGAGGAGGGGGCTTTTTCCAGCCGTTCTCTACTACCTACCCCCACTAACTTTGCTCCCGAGTTAAGTGTTAATTGTTTTATTTGTTTTTGAAGCTCATCTAAATTCATTATCTCAACCTATAATATAACTCTTTTTCTTCATTAGCATCTACAAATCTTTTTTAAGCAGCTAATGTTCAAGATTCTATTTTTTCAATCCAGTGCAATCCATTTTATTCAATTATAATCTATTTTAATCAAATATAACTGAGTATAATGTATTTTAATTAAGCACAGCTGAGTGTAATGCATTTTGGTCGGGTAAAACGGAGTGTAATATATTCTACTCTAAACTACTCTCTTTTGATATTGACTCTATGAAACTAATGGTATTAATTGGGTAGTGCTATTTTTTTCTAAAGGCTTTGATCTTTGCTTTAATTTGTTTCGCATTATTATTGATAATATTCCTTACGATAAAAGATGGTTCTGCTGTTGCCTTTCCTTTTAAAATATCATATTTCAAGTGTAATGCATCCATATACAACTCATGTTCTATTGAATTATGTCCTTTAATCAATATATCGAGTATATGTAAGGCAAGTTGGTGAGAATTAGAATCATACAATTTTTTTGCATGTTCATAATAGCGCTGGGCATCATTTATTTTGAGGAACTCCCGAGCAATATCTTCCGATTTTGCTGGAAAGAGATCGGTGGGGTTTCCCGAGTCATACCATCCATGGTAAAGCCGATAGACCGCATGAATCGCAAATCGATAACATCCATAGAGTGGTTTTAGATAGTCGTGGGTTTTAAATTTTTCCGGATAGATTTCCAGCATTTCATGAAATATTTGTTCAAACCATTTCCCTTCATTTAATCGCTTCACCACCTCATCGTGGACAAAATGCATGGCTTCAGCGGTAATTGCTAATACGTCTCTGACCTTTTCTCTCCCTTCGATCAGCACCCCATGCCCGGGAATGATAAATTTCGCATCTTTTTTCATCATATGTTCCATTGCAAGCGCCCATTGCTTTGGATATCTCTGAACTTTATAGGGATTTCCCACATTAGGGTACGAAGATATCATGAGATCTCCGGCGCATATCAACTCTTTTTCCGGTACCCAGAGCCATAACGAATCATCGGTCTCTCCCTTATCATGATTTACTTCAAATTCTAATTCTCCTAATTGGAAAGTATAAGGCATTTTTCCGTCGAGAATGATGGTCGGCTCCAAGATATCATAGGGTGATACAACATCCGTTTGACTTCCCATAACCGAGGCGAATTGTTGGGCGTTTAGCCATTTATGATATTCATCCAACATTTGATATTTCTTGAAACGTGTAATGCAATTCTCATGCGAAATAACCTGAGGCATTTTCCATCCTTTTTCCTCAGTTTCTGCAATAAAAGGTCCAAACCCAAAACAATGGTCAAAATGCCCATGACTGTAGATAATATAACGAATGGGCTTTTGGGTAACTTCACGCAGCTTTTTAAAGTTGCGAAGGCTAAATTGTTTTAATGCGATATCAAAGACCACGAGACCAGCATTGGTTTCAATAATTCCCATATTTCCAAATGAAGGAATGAGATGGCAAGTATTATCGTTAAAACTTTGTGCGCCATGGAGTCCAAGAAAGAATTTTATATCATTTTGAGAATAAGTCAAATGTACTACCTCCTATGGTGTTAATAATCATTTTATTGTTGTAATTGTTTTTTAATTAGTTATAATTTACAGTTCAACATTTTAATATTTATATCTGACTATATAGTAATAATTAATATGTTTGAAAAATTTGACCCTTTATATATGTTAAACACAGATCGTAAAAATGGAAACCGTGAAAGAGATGGAACCAAATTTAGATGACTATAGAAAAGTGGGAAAAGAAGTATATGACAAGCTGCGATTATTGACTTACCCCGTAGCAATTAAATTCATCAAATCATATGAGGAAATTCCAGAGAAGGCACAACGTCCTTCCAAAATGGGGCAGAATATCACTTTATGCCAAGCCTTTACCATGGCACGTCGTTGGGGTGCTCATGTTGCGATGACCTATGAAGATAATGCGTGCATAACGAGTTCTTTGGTGCATCAATGGAAAAAAGTACCTGTCCAAGACATTATTCAATCGCAAGTCATGTCGGGATATCATAAAGATGCGAAAGCAGAATTACTCGTCCAATCGCAGTACAGTGCACTTAACACAAAAGAAAATTATCTAAAAGTCAAGGATCACGTAGGATTTATTGCTTCTCCGCTTACGAGAACGATTGTGGAGCCGGATGTGGTTCTTACGTATGGAGATCCTTCCCAGATGATGCATATTATCCATGCGTTAAGTTATGAAGGAAAATATTTAGTGAAATCTGCGTTTATCGGATTCGGAGAATCGTGTCTTAAGGGCGTATTAATGCCTTTTCTATCAAATACAGCAGAAATCGTATTGCCGGGTACCGGAGATAGGACACTTGCGCTTACAAAAGAAGAGGAAATGGCAATAGGAATGCCCGCCCAGATGATTTCTTATGTAAATGACACTTTATTTAAGTCAGGAGGAGTCTTTAATATGGGTGAACCGACTAGGTTTTTTGTAGGAAGTCTTCCTAAAGGGTTTGGACCGCCGGCATGGAACTTTCTTAAACGAAAAGTGAAAAAAAAGGAAAGAGAAGTAAAAAAGAAAGAATCTTCTTAACTATGTATTTGGAACATTTCTAAAGAAGGCTTTAAAATCTTATTTTTTTTTGCCATCTCTATTTTTGGTAAGTGTCTTATTCTCTTCGTTTGGGACATATATTCTCTCCTATAGAATATATATAGTAAAGAGATCAAATATATAATTCTATTATTCTATTATCTATATGATGAGTACACTCTTGCAAAATGTTGGCGATTGGCACACTCATAATTATCGATGTAAGCATGCTACGGGAGAAATTGATGAATATATTATACATGCTATACGCAAAAGATTAGCAATCATCGGATTAAGCGATCATTTTCCCATCTCTTATGCGAGTGAGGATAATTCTCTCCGTTTACAAAAATTTGCGATGGCTTTCAATGAGGTAGAGGAATATTTGGCAGAAGCAAAACGCTTGAAAGCATATTATAAAAATAAAATCGATGTGAAAATAGGTTTTGAGGTAGGTTATCTTGAAGGAAAGGAAGCCCAATATTTCAATCGGATTACCAGCTTAAATGGAAGCATCGATTATATAATTGGGAGCGTACATACCGTAAAACTGGAAGGAAAATATTGGGGATTGAAAAACGAAGATTTAGAGAACATAATAAAGAAATATGGCGCACATGTTGTATATGCAAAATATTTTGAGACCGTAAGAAAGATGCTATTGTCTGAGAAGTTTGAACTTGATATTATTGGGCATTTAGATTTTATCAAAAATGGAAAAGAATCCCCACAATTAAATGACTTTATTTTAGAAAAGATTTATGAGCTCATCCCCTACATTAAAGAAAGAGATGTAGTAGTCGAAATAAATACTCAAGGAATGAGAAACGGCTACAAGAAACTCTATCCTTGTAAAAAAGTAGTAAGAATGCTCTATGATCACGATATTCCCGTTTTATTGAGTTCAGATGCTCATAGTCCGGGTGATGTCGGATTTGGCTTTACTGAGGTAATGAATTATATTAAAGAACTTGGATATGCATCTGTAATAGGATTTAATAAAAGAAAAAAGGTATCCTATGGTGTAAATTAAGCGAAGGAAAATACAAATGCGATAATTCATCTCTTACTTTTAATTTTTTTCCGAATTTTTTCGAGGTTTTAGGGCTATATCTATGTTTTGCAAATTTGGGTTGATCATTTTAACAATCTTAACGTTCATCTCTCCTAAGTAATGAAAACTAATGTGCAAATTAATGAGCGGGGATTCTTTTATTGATAATATGCTTGAATAAAGGAGGTACGAGGGCAATGAGCACCATACCCGCATACCCCGTGGGTAATTGCGGTGCTTCTTCAAAATGGCGCAATATTTGATATCTGCGCCCGGGTTTATAATGATGATCCGAATGCCGCTGGAGATTGAAGAGAAACCAGTTAGTTAAGCGTTTACTGGAATTCCACGAGTGATAGGGTTTTACCGACTCATATTTTCCCTCTACTGTTTTCTCGCGGAGCAATCCATAGTGTTCAATATAATTTATAATTTCAAGTAATGAAATTGCAATGTAGCTTTGGATTAAAAAGAAGAGCAATGCGAAATAGCCAAAGAAAAGAGTAAGCATGGTAAGAAAGATCAGTTGAGAGACGAGATACTGCAGCACACGATTATTTAATATTGCATGTGGGTTATTCTGTCGCTGAAGCCTCAGCTTTTCGAATTTCCAGGCGGATTTAACGCTTCCAAATACGGTTTGAAACCAAAATCGGTAATAGGATTGATTTATCTTCGCAGTAGCTGGATCCTCGGGCGTGGCAACCCATCGATGATGCCCTGTAATGTGTTCCAAACCCCAATGAATATATAACGACGAAAGTAAGGTTAATCGGGCGAGAAAAGGCTCTAGTTTGTTATTTACTCGATGCTGCATCTCATGAGAAGCATTAATTCCCAATACTCCACTAGAGATTCCTACGGAGAGGGTAAACGCCAAAAATTCAAGAGGAGAGAAACTTTCCGTAGAAATCACATAAGAGCCCCATAAAACTAAACCTAACGATATGGGCATTGAGATCCACGTAAGGATGTGAAATGATTTCTTCTGTTCTAATTGTTTTTCTTGACTTGGATCGGGATTTTTATAATCATATCCCACTACTAAATCCAGAAGCGGTACAACCACGAATACAAAAAAAGGAGTCAATAACATGAAATATCCTCCCAAGAGATAGCCAAACACTACTGAGAAAGGGACTAAATATACGATTGAAAATGAATATGCTTTCATAAATAAATTGAGTAAAGCCCAATTGTTTTTGAATCTTCAAGTAAATGAATTCATTTTAAGTTGTCTAACATATTTTATAATGAAGGCGTTTAAAAAAAATGCATACCAATTAAGAGATAGATGAATAAGATACAGACTACAAGAGTTCGTAAATTAACGTCAGCACAAAAGCCCTCGATAAATGAGGGGGCGGTACTTTATTGGATGAGTAGGGAACAAAGGATAGAGGATAATTGGGCTTTTCTCTATGCACAAGAGATAGCGATCAAGCGAAAAAAACCGCTGATCGTATTATTTTGCTTACTTCCTTCTTTTATGAATGCGCTTTTTCGAGCATATAAATTTATGATTGAGGGTCTTCAAGAGATTGAGCAGCATTTAAAACTACTTCACATCTCCTTTATTGTAAAGAAGGGCTCTCCAGAAACGATTATTCCACAATTCAGCGAGAAATATCCAATTAGCACCCTCATAACGGATTTTTCTCCATTGAAAACAAAACAAATGTGGATAACTCGCATTTTGGATACAATTAGCTGTGATTTTTATGAAATTGATGCGCATAATATAATTCCCGTGTGGGAGGCTTCCTCAAAAAAAGAGTATGCCGCCTACACACTAAGGAATAAGATTCAACCCAAATTAAAAAATTATCTGGTAGAATTTCCGAAAATAAAGAAACATTTTCCACAATGGAAGGAGAGCGAGGAAGAGAATGAGCTCCCCAATCATTTAGAATCCCTTACTGTACCTCGGGAAACGTATCCGATAAAAATTTTTAAATCCGGCGAAGCTCATGCAAAAAAGGTACTTACCTCTTTTCTTAAAGAGGATTTAAAAAGCTATACTCGGAAAAGAAATGACCCTAATGCAGATGTAACCTCTAATTTGTCTCCCTATCTTCATTTCGGGCAAATTAGCTCACAGAGAGTTGTTCTTGAAGCACAAAAAATAATACCTATCAAACAACTGAAAAATTCCTTCTACGATGAAATCATTGTTCGGAAAGAACTTTCTGATAATTTTTGCTATTATGAGCCGAACTATGATAGCTTTGAGGGATTTCATTCATGGGCACAAGAAACCCTAAATCAACATAGAGAAGATACGAGAGACCATCTCTATACTCAAAAAGACTTTGAAACTGCGAATACCCACGATGAGGCGTGGAATGCAGCTCAACTCCAAATGATCAAGACTGGAAAAATGCATGGATATATGAGGATGTACTGGGGCAAAAAAATTCTTGAATGGACAGAGTCGCCCGAAGAGGCGCTTGAGATTGCGATTTATTTGAATGATAAATATGAATTAGACGGACGGGATCCCAATGGGTATACCGGAATTGCGTGGTCAATCGGCGGAATTCATGATAGAGCATGGAAAGAGCGAAAAGTATATGGAAAGATTAGATATATGTCGTATAATGGGTTGAAAAGAAAATTTGATGTGCAAGAATATATCAATACCTATTTAAAAAATAAAAGGAGGGCATAATGGGAAAATATCTAAAACCAAAGATTGTAATTTCAAAATGTATTGAATTTGATCGTTGCCGATATAATGGCGCAATAATCAGCAGCGATATAGTAAAAGTCTTGAAAAATTTCGTTGAATTCATACCTGTATGTGCAGAAGTCGAGATCGAGTTAGCAGTACCTCGAGATCCAATTCGAATTGTCAAACGAAATGAAGAATTAATATTAATTCAGAGTTCAACAGGATTAGATGTAACAAAAAGGATGAATAGCTTTGCAGCTCAATTTCTAAATTCTTTAGAATATGTAGATGGTTTTATCTTAAAATATAAATCACCATCTTGCGGTACAAAACATACGCCTTATTTAGCAAGCACTCAGAAAGGAGCCGCGAAGGTTGGAAAAGGTCCTGGATTATTTGGAAAGGCTGTCCTCGAGAGATTTCCCAAACTTGCGATCGAAAACGAGGGGCGATTAAACAATTTTCGGATTCGAGAACACTTTTTAACGAAATTATATACGCATACTCGATTTAGAAATGTTAAAAACTCCAATAGCATGCATCAATTGGTCCAATTTCAAGCGAATAATAAATTCCTTTTCATGGCTTATAACCAAGAGTTAATGCGCAAAATGGGGAGAATTGTTGCGAATGAGGATAAAAAACCATTCCAAGAGGTAATAAAAGATTATGAAATCCATTTGCTTAACCTTATCGCATATCCTCCAAAATACACCGCAAACATCAATGTATTAATGCATATGCTCGGCTATTTCTCGAAACAACTTACTCATGAAGAGAAGGCATATTTCTTAGATGAATTGGAGAAATATAGAGCCGGTTGGATTCCGTTATTTGTGATGACTCATCTGTTAAAGTCATGGATTGTGCGCTTTAATCAAGAATATCTAAGTACCCAAACCTTTTTCGAACCGTTTCCGGAGGAATTGATGATCTTTGATCTAAAAAATACCTGGCGAGGGAGAAGTTATTGGCAAAAACCAAAATGAAGTTACTGGGACTTATAGGTGGAATGAGTTGGTAAAATACTATTGATTATTACCGAATAATTAATGAGCTCGTTAAAGAACGCTTAGGAGGATGGCATTCTCAAACATTACTCTTATATTCGATAAATTTCAAGAAGGTATTAAGATTGGAGGAACAAGGAAAATGATATACCCTTGCAGATCTTTTTATACACATTTCTACTGTATTAGCATCTGCTGGATGTGAGGCAATTTTGCTATGCTCTAATACAATCCATAAGATATCTGATGAAATAGAGCAGGCTATATCCATTCCCTTGATTCATGTAGTAGATGCTAATGCCCGTCAAATCAAGAAAATGGCGCTTAAAAAGGTGGGACTGTTAGGTACACGATTTACGATGAAAGAGAGGTTTTACAAAGAACGGTTAGAAAGAATGCATGGACTTCAGGTGGTTATCCTCAAAAAAACACAGAGGACTTACATTCATAATGCAATCTACACAGAACTTGCAAAGGGAATATTACTTGAATCTACAAAAGAGACTCTATTACATATCATTTTTTCACTTCAAGAACAAGATGCGGAAGGAATTATTTTGGGATGTACGGAACTGCCTCTTCTTATTAAAGAAGAAGATGTCAATATTCCGATTTTTAATACTTTAACTATTCATCTGAAAGCTGCAGTTGAGTTTGCATTGAATAGGAGGTAGCCTTCTTTATTTAGCTCATCCCATATCTTTAGATAAATAAAATTATGCTTCTATTAATTTCTTGTAATATAAATAGAATGTTCTAGGAAGTGATAATGATTCTTAGTTTATCTTAAATGGAAAAAAAAATTATCATTAAACGAATAAATAATTATATGCAAGAGTGATGAGATGAGCAAATCTAAAGGAAGAAAAGATACTACAGTTATTGAACGTTTATCAGAGGTATGGCCAGAACCTCGTGAACAGCTTCATTTTGGGGGATGGAAAACAACCTATGAGTTAGTAGAAAAGCTACAATTAGAAAAGGCACAAAAAGTTCTTGATATTTGTTGTGGAGAGGGAGGTACTGCATGCTGGCTTGCAAAAAAATACGGAATACATGTATCGGGAGTTGATATATTGGATTCTGCTATTACTGCAGCAAATAAAAAGGCAGAAACTTTAGGAATAACTGATCTCGTAGAGTTTAAAACTGCGGATGTATTTGATATTCCCTATGATGATGCCCAATTTGAGATCGTCTATGGACAAGATCCCGATGGATTGGCTCATAAAGACCGGAAGTCTATCTTCCACGAACTCTTTAGGGTTCTTAAACCTCATGGGAGGTTAGGATTTCAATTATGGTTGCCGGGATTAAGTGTACCCGGGGATATCATTCAAATTTATGAAGATGCTACCATAAAATCGGGCTTTCCTGAGATGATCAGACTCTCTATTGAAAATGTAATAAAGGATTTGGAAGAAGCGGGATTCACCAATATTATTATTGAAGATTTAAGCAATATCTACAAAGAGCACATGAAGAAAATGAGAAAAATCTTTCTTAAGAAAGGAAAGGAAATCGATATTTGGCATAAAACCTTATGGAAACTATTAAAGAAAGGGTATCGCATTGGATTGAGGATTCTTGCGAAGGTTAATAAACAGGAATCTGACCAGAAATTTGATATAGGTCTTCCCAAAGCGGACGATCTTTATTTTTACGGAACTGGTGTGTTTGGACCTGATTACATCTTTGATTTCGATACAATTCTTCAAGAAAGAGATATAAGAATAAAAATAATGCGGCATTTGCGTCAATATTTTCCGAATTATCACTGGTATATCGAAGGAGAGGGGGTACTGGCTTCTGGAGCCGTAGATAATTATTCACCTCCGAAAGTGGGAGCCTTTTTAAGCGTAGGAATTTCTGATATTATCCATTCAAAAACGATTAATATTAAAATATCTGAAGATATTTACATAAATTGCCGGATTGACAACATATATATTGACATATATCATTTTAATTGCGCCGTACTCCATTTTACACTCCATATTCCCGAAGAGGCATGGCAAGACCCCCAAGTGTTGCAACGAGTTAGGCTTTTTGTACAAAAACATTCCCATCCTTTTGAAGAGTTTGGAATCGATATGGAATCCATTTTTGCCCCATATATTATAGAAATCAATCAGATCTTCAAGCTTATCGTGAGGGATATTAAGCCACCGGTTTTAAGAACTCCCTTCTTAGATTTTACACAATTAAGTGAAGAAATACCCACGAAACTATTTTGGACACACAGCACCTTGGTAGTGATTATGCCAGAAGGATTCAATAGTGAAGAGTCTCCCTTTCAACAAGTCTTATTAAATCTTAATCCTAAAGGCTTTTTTAATTACTCAATTACACCCCATATCTTTGCCTATGTAGAATCCGGTGATTCGTTACTACATTTGCCCAATAAACCCGATATCCGAAATCGATTACCCCAAATAATTGCTAAGGAAGACTGGATACAATGGATCGCAATCCAACATTATACATGGAAAACCGTATGGGAATTAGATAGAGGTTTTTATCTTCTCTTAAATTTAGTCACCTCACATTTAAAACATAAAAGAACGGAAACCTATCGTGATGTATATGCGGTAAATGCTCTTATTAATCATATCAAGCTCGTATTAGATACTCACAAACCTCGAAATGTTACATCTACATATTATAGTATGCATTTCATTGAAAAGATTAGAGATGCTTGGAGGACTGACGAGATTTTGGAAGCAGCGGAATCAAAAATGGAGACCTTAAGAGATCTTATTTCCCAACTTGATGAAATTGAGGGCGCTAGAAGAAGTAAAAGAGTAGAGCTTTTTCTTACACTTCTCGGAGTATTCGCTCTTGGAAGCCTTGTCTTAGATTTTCTTGGTGCAATGTCTTTTCAATCGCTCATCCCTGATTATATTAGCTTAGTGTTAGCAGTTGGCATACCAACAATATTTTCTCTTATTGCCTATAAGCTCTTAAAAGATTAAGAAGAGATTCACCTTAACTTCTTCATAATTTTTACAATTTGTCATATGAAAATGATGGATATTGATACATATTAATAATTTCAATGAATCCTTCAATATTTTTAAAGAGAGTTGAGACTAAAAGGAACAGAGAGAATTAATAAATTATTAATCAAGAGAATAAATTAGGGTAATCCTTTATAAACAAAAATGCTAAATTCATTCACAATTGTTATGGTATTTGGCATTCAATTTTCAGAATATAAAAAAGAACTTTTTAACATATTATTAGTTGAATACTATAGGTGAATCAAATTGGTTAATTTTATCTCAAAAGAAATGCAAGATTTGATGAATGAGCAGATCGTAGAAGAATTACGGTCAGCATACATCTATTTAGGTATGGCCGCGTGGGCAGATACTCAAGGATTAAAGGGACTTGCCGCGTTTATGAGAACTCATGCTGAAGAAGAAGAATATAAGCATGCCATGAAGTTTTTTGATTATATATTAGAAGCCGGCGGAAAAGCAGAATTGGGCACTATTGAAAAAGTATCTACGGATTATCAGGATGTGGAACAAGTGTTAAAGGAGGCAATTGCCCATGAAGAGCATATTACCAGCAAAATCAAGGGACTAATGGATTTGGCACAGAGATTAAACGATTATAATGCCTATGATATGCTGAATTGGTTTACTCAAGAACAGATCGAAGAGGAGAACCTTTTTACCGATTTGTATGATGCATATAAGCTTTCAGGTAAAAACATTCTCGTGTGGGATCGCAATATAAAACATCCCGAATAAAAATAGTGCTTTGGTTCTATTTTACCCTTAGTTTTTATTTTTTTTCTGTTTTTCTATTTTTCATTGCTTTATATGATAGGAAACTCCTTATCTTTATAGATAGCAATATCTTTTAGCTAGCAGAGTCATTTATATTTTGAAAAGGCAAGTCTTATTTTGGAGAACTAATGATGTAATATATCAAGATATATCTATAATAGGATACATAAGAAGGTGATTTTTATGCTAAAAGAAAAAGTGATTTTATTATTAGGAGCTACAGGTGGCATTGGTTCTGAAGTTGCCCGCCAAGCCGCAGAGCAAGGAGCAAAGTTAATACTTGTAGCCAGAACCAGAGAAGATTTGGAAAATTTACAGCAAAAAGTTTCTAATGCAATAATCTTCCAAGCAGATATTACAAAATTTGAAAATTTAGAACGCATTGTTAAAGAAGCAGAAAAGACCATTGGAAAAATTGATGTATTAATTCATACCGTAGGATCAATTCTATTGAAGCCTCCCCGCCCTAAAGGACGGGGATTCCCACGAGTCCACTAAGCATTAGCTGGCGGGCATATCTTAGGGCTGTTTGTCGCGGTAAACCCCTTCCACGTGCGTAGAAAGGATTCCTCCTTCAAGGAGGGTTGATGCGATAAGTCATCGGATGTCAAGAACTTTACCATGATATTCACAGCGGAATTTAAGTCCCTATCCATCTGATGACCGCATTCGCAAGTAATAGTACGCTCGGACAATGAACGCTTTACTCTTTTCCCGCATTTCGCACAGGTCTGTGTGGTGTATGATTCATCAATTCTTATTACTCTTTTGCCTATTTTTTGTGCTTTATAGGTTAAGAATTGGACAAATCTTCCCAACGAGCCCGTGTTTTGCATTGAATGATTAAGAGTCTTGTTCGATTTGTTTTGTCGGGGCGATTTGGTGGTTTTTTTCTT